>NZ_JBFRVM010000023.1:20282-97129 GCF_041475145.1 Vibrio sp. 10N.222.49.A3 | reverse complement strand
TAGAAGCTAGAAGCTAGAATGGAACGCTTAAGAGTTCGCTTTAATGGCGAAGAGACAAAGTGATGAAGTGAACTCTGTTGGTCGAATAGCTGCCAGAAGGCTGAAATAGTCCTGAGTCAGCATTAATTTCACCATGGCCTAAATCTTGGTATTGGTAGCTCAACCCAAGATGTAAGTCATTGGATATCTTCTTCTCAGCGCCGAATCCGATACGCCACTGTTTATCGAGCGGGAGTAACACATCTCTGTTTTGACTGCTTACAGGGCTCGTGTCATCGCTCACTCCGCTGTACAGCAACCAATCCTCGTATGCGTATTCCACACCAACCCCAAGAGAATAGGTGGTTGAGTATTTGTCATCATAATCTTGCCATGTCTCCATGTTGGAGCTGAGTAGAAGGTTTAAGTCTTCATTTAATGAATGCTTCAACCCTAAGTTTAAGCTTCGAACCCATGTTAGTTCAGAGCTAATGCCAAAAGCGTTGGCGTTATCAAGGGAAAGGTCGTGATCAAATTGGCCCTGATAACTGACACCCAATTGTGTGTTGTCACTGATGTGGTGATTGAGACTCAGGCCGAATCCTAGGTCGAGGCTATCTCCTTGGAGTTCTCGACCGTTCAAAGCTTGAGTTTCAAGCGCTGCGTGCTGCAATATCAAAGAACCACCAAGAGACAGTTGTTCACTAACTTGATACGACAATGACGACGTTAAGTTGAGTGCCGAAATGCTATTTTCTTTGAACAATAAAGCAGGGTGCGCGCCAACGCCGTGTGAGTATTCAACGCCAGTGCCGCCAGCTGCGTACAATGCTGCGCCAACGACCCATTGGTCATTGAGCCTTGATGCGTAAGATAAGTGAGGGAGAACATCCGCGCTGCTTCCTGTGGTCGAAGCCGAGTTATCGTCACGGACAAATGTGGTTTCAACATCTAGGTATTGAACGCCGAGAATCCAAGCGCTTTCTTCAATGGCCGATAACCCAGCAGCGTTGGTGATCACGGCGGATGCATCGTTCGCGGTTACGTTTCCTGCGCCGGCTGTGCCAACGCTTTTGGTTGTCGCAATCTGAGATAGGTTTAATCCACCCGCGTGCGCGAGAGAGCTGACTATCCCTGTTACTAACAGAGACAGTGTGATGAAAGGTGTTTTCAAGAATAGAACCTCATTTTCAGTGTATGAGTTATGTTGCTAGCAGTTTGAGTCATGTATTTAGGGATAGAACGAATTGCCACGAGCGAACATTAAGAACGCCGTGGCAATTGACTTGATCTACTTAATTGGCTTAATTAGAGCTAGAGCTTTTCAACTTGTGGCAGTGGATATTCATTGTCGAGAACGGCTTGAGTTGGCTCATACAGGCGCATGTGAAGATAGAAGTCATCTTGAGGTGCGGGTAGCCAGTTACACGTTGGATCGGACGGTTTTACGTATTGAATGCATATTGGCAAGGTGCCGTCTTCTGCGTATTTCAGCTCATCTTTACGATTGGTTGAGATGGAGTAGCGTTGAATGAAGTTCTCAACCATGAACAGGTTTTTAGCGTCGTACATGGTCAACGACCAAAAGGCGTCAGCGGGTGCATCAGCTGGCATGGTCATTCGATATTGATTGTCTCCCGACAGCTGCTCACCATTCGAGTCCGTGTATCGGTTTGGATAGAGTGCTCGCTCTGGCACATTCAAACCAGCCGCACGCATATTGATGCTCGCTCGGCTCAGATAATCATTTCCGTAACGGCCACCCTCGTACATCATCGACCAGCCATTATTGACATCACCGATGCTTCGACCTGCGTATTGAATGATCTGTTGTGAAGACTCAATCGCGCGCATTAGCCCTTTTTTCTGTGCTGAAGTTAGTGATTCAGGGTTAAAGGGGGTCGATCCTCCAATACCAATTTGCTGGAATTGATCAACGATGGCAGCATCTTCTGGAATCGGGTTTTTACGTAGCTCACGGTCAATCAATGAATACCACTCTAACCCTTCAGGCCTCGCCATGGGTGGGATGCGACCTGTCGAAGCTTTAAGTTCTACGATGTCATGCTCTGCGCCGAGTTGAACGAGTGGGTAGCTGAGGAATTTATCGTGAGTAACCAATGCGTCATTGAGGTCTTGCTCGCCAAACACGCCCGTTCGTTGAATTAACCAAACCATAGGAGTGCGAGACTCTACGACACGATCAATCCCCTCTGGCACTTCACCAGCCCATCCTTTGTTAACCAAAAGCACTTTTGAACCTTGGTCGCCGACATTCTTCACATGCAGATCTTCAATCGAATCTGAGTAAGCATCCAATAGCTGAACAATGTAATAACGGTTATCGGTGCGAGGAATATCAATCACCATTGGACCTGATAAATCCAGATCGTAGTGAGCCTGTGAGTAGAGCGTATCGTTGTTGACGGTAGGTACAATTCTATCCTGAGGACCGGATAGAACGCGTGTTTTACCCATCTCATTCAATGGTGCCATGGCGTTGTCCATCGGCGCATCAACAGATGTGGTCGTTTGCCTAACCGCCGCCACGGTTAATGGGCCTGTACCATAGATAAATGCTTGAACACCGAGATTGTAAGCGAGCTCTTCTTCAGGATTAATAGATTGTTGGGCAAGGGATGGCATCGCGATAATACTGGACAAAGAACACACTAAACTGGTCAGTACACTTTTCTTATAGAGGAGCTTTCTCATGGAACACCTTAGATCGTAGGAACAGAATTCGGCATTTATCATATGAGCAAGTGAGATTAAGGAGTGTAATAGCCGATATTAAGGATGTTAATAGTCTCTTTTTGCGCTTCAAGTGCTTGTTTTAATTAATATTGATTTAGGGTGGTGAAGCGACTCTACAACGTGTGCAGGTAGGGTGCTGGAGGCGCTATTGTTTGATTGATTTTCGGTTGATATGTTGGCAAAAAAGTACGGGAATCGATATGAACACATCTACTTATCCTTTTAGCTTATTCATTAAAGCAGAAGGGGCTCAATGTAATTTGGATTGTAGCTACTGCTATTATCTCAATAGACAAGATGTCGATAAGAGGTCTTCAATGTCTTTGGACATGATGGAGCAAATTGTCGGTGCTCATATCGACGCGCAGCCAATGAAAGATCAGCAAGTGGACTTTATCTGGCATGGTGGCGAGCCCATGTTAAGAGGGCTCGATTTCTATGAAGCAGCGATGAAAACACAGGCAAGCAAAGCGACTACCAAGCTGGTCGTTAATACGATGCAGACCAATGGAACCATGATTAACGATCGTTGGGCGAGTTTCTTTGCTAAACACAATTTCATGATGGGCATCAGTATCGACGGGCCCAATATCCTGAATGACATCGCTCGGATCGACAAAAATGGCGAGTCGTCTTTTGAACGCACAATGCGTGGGATGTCTTATCTAAAGAAGCACAATGTTGATTTTAATACGTTAACGGTCGTGAACAATAAAACCTACAAACACGGTAAAACGATCTATCAGTTTTTGGTTGAAAATGGCAGTGGTTACATGCAGTTTCAGCCTTGTATCGATCATGAGTTGGACAGGCGAACAGGGCATGATTGGTCGTTAACGGGCGAGCAATGGGGGCAATTTCTTTGTGATTTGTTTGATGCATGGAGCGCCAATGATGTCGGTAAAGTGTATATCCAGTTTTTTGAAAACTGTTTAATGGTGTTGATGGGTTACCAAAGCCAAATGTGCCATCACAGCGCGACTTGTGGACAGCAATTAATGGTTGAGCATGACGGCAATGTTTACAGTTGTGACCATTATGGGTATCAAGATCATCAACTGGGCACCATGAACAGTGATAAGCTTGCAACCATGGCCAGCTCACCAGAACAAATCGCGTTTGGCACCAACAAATATGAAGAGCTAAACAACACTTGTCGACGTTGTGATTTTGTTGAACTCTGCCAAGGTGGTTGTCCTAAAAACAGAATAGCAACAACCGAAGATGGCAGTCCGATGAATCATTTGTGCCAAGGGTATGAGATGTTTTTTCTTCATGCATTACCCAAATTACTGCCTATGGTAGAAGCGATGAAAAAAGGGTATTCGCCAGCGTACTTTCCACTTTTCTAAATCATTTGGAGTAGGGCATGACCAAAGACCTAAACTTACTGCGGCTCATTTTGGTGCTTAATGAAACTCGTCAAACGGTGAGTGCAGCCAAAGCCTTGAACGTAAGTCAGCCGACGATCAGTGTCATGCTTCGTAAGCTCAGAGAACAATTTGATGATGAGTTGTTTGTTCGAGATAAAGCAAGGCTTGAACCCACTCCAAAATGCTTGAAGCTTATCGAAACCTTGCCTCTGCTATTAGAGCAACTAGATAACCTTTACATACCCAATGATGAGTGGGGCTTGGAAGATTTAAGAGGGGAGATTCAAATCATGCTGCCTTCCCCGCTGTTGATCCCTGTGGGTGTGCCATTAATCAAAAAGCTGACCAGAGAAGCGCCGCAAGTGACGTTTCAATGCTCACCTTGGTTAGATAATGGCGTCCAGTCTCTAGAGACCAACCGAATGTGTTGGGGAGTGAGCTATCTTCCTATGGACGTCAATAAAACCCTGACTGAACGCCCAGTTGGCTTTGATAAGTTCATGTTGGTGCTAAGAGCAGACCACCCAATTCAAGGCAACTCCCTTGAGGACATTCTGAAATACCCACTCTGTATCAATATGATCCCTGGTTACATTCAGCCGACCAAGACGGAAATGTTGATCAAAAAATACGACTTAGATAAACACATCGGGCTCAGAAGCAACAATATGAATTTGATGCTAGAAGTCGTTAAGGACAGCGACTTCATCTATGTAACATCGTCGAAATGCCGCTATTTGCTTGATCACTCTTATCGTTGTATCGATTTACCGCCGGAACTATTGAAAGATACCTATCGTCGAGAATTGGCACTGTTTACTCATCAAGCAAACCGCAATAATCCGTTCACGGATTGGCTTCAAAAAGAAATCACGTCGATTATTCAATCCTAGCATCACGCTACTATTCCCTTTAAATAACTCCCCTTTCTAACGGCCACTATTAAGAATCGTAATAGTGGCTATCAAGCCATTTTTGGCGTCTTTCTTATACCATTTACCTCAACAATGGTTCGCTGAGACATGCACAATTTTCGTTGTGACTTCAGCGATTTACTCATAGTGAATGAGGGTTATAAATGTATAAGTCTTTTGTTAAATCCGCTCTGGCGCTTTCGGTACTGGCGAGCGTCAATGTACACGCAGCGAGCCAACCCAACGTGGTTGCCATCATGCTCGATGATGTGAGCCCAACGGATCTGTCTGCTTACCACCGTGGTTTAGGCGCGGTGGATACGCCGAACATTGATCGAATTGCCGAACGCGGCATGATGGTCAGCGATTACTACGCACAAGGCAGTTCTACTGCGGGGCGATCTGCCTTTATCACGGGTCAATATCCATTCAGAACAGGCTTAACGTCTGTCGGTCAGCCGGGCTCTTCACTTGGCCTTCAAAAAGAAGATCCAACCCTAGCCGAAATGTTGAAAGACAAAGGCTATGCGACCGTGCATGTCGGTAAAAGTCACCTAGGCGATAACAATAGTCACCTGCCAACGGTGCACGGCTTTGATGAATTCTTCGGTTTCCTTTACCACCTTAATGTTATGGAGATGCCTGAACAGCCTGAATTCCCAACAGATCCTAACTTCAGAGGTCGCCCTCGTAATGTTCTTCACACTGTCGCTACCGAGAGTGTGGATATGCAAGAAGACCCAAGATTTGGTGTGGTTGGAAAGCAAACGATTGAAGATAAAGGTCCTTTAGGCGCTAAACGCATGCAAACCGTTGATGGTGAATTTTTGGAGTTTGCTACGAATTGGCTTGATAGACATGAAGCAGAGAAAGACGAACAGCCTTACTTCATGTGGTACAACCCGACTCGTATGCACCAAAAAACGCACGTGCGCCCGGAGTACCAAGGCGCGAGTCAAATCAACACCTACTACGATGGCTTGATTGAACTTGATGACCAGATCGGTGTGCTGCTCGATAAGCTTGAAGACTTGGGCGAAATCGACAACACCATCATTCTCTTCACATCTGATAACGGCGTAAACCTAGATCACTGGCCTGATTCCGGCTCTGCATCATTCAGAGGACAAAAAGGCACGACATGGGATGGCGGTTTCCGTGTGCCTATGCTGATCAGCTGGCCAGATAAAATCCCTCAAGGTGAATACACCGATGGCTTCATGACTTCTGAAGACTGGGTGCCAACCATTATGGCTGCAGTGGGTGAAGGCGACATTAAGCAAGAGCTGCTAGATGGAAAAGAGTTAAACGGCGAGCGTTACCAAGTCCACTTGGATGGTTATAACCAGCTGGATATGTTGACCAAAGGCGAGCCGAGTCAACGTCATGAGTTCTTCTTCTACAACGAGCAAGATTTGAATGCGTTCCGAGTGGATGATTGGAAAGTGCACCTAAAAACCAAAACGGAGTGGATTGCGCCTCCTGAAGAGTGGCCACTAGGGATGCTCATCAACATCAAGGCTGATCCTTACGAGCGTAGCCCTGATACTCGTGGTTGGTTCTTATGGATGAAAGAGAAGTCTTGGGTATTACCAAAGCTGCAAAAATCAGCGGCGGAATATCAGAAGTCACTCAAAGCGTTTCCACCAAGACAGAAAGCCGGTGGTATTGGTATGGCAGACAAATCAGTGGTTGCTGACTAACGCCAAATACAAGGTGTGCTGTAACAAGCGCACCTTACTATCGGACAATAATATGAAGAAACCGTTACGTCTGCTCACGGGCACCTTTTCCAGTTTTACACTCTCTATCTTTGCGCTTATCCCCTTTGCATTTTGTGTTTCCGCTCAAGAAGAACCTGCCAGTGACATGGCTGATCCAATGGCTGTTTATACGGGAGGTGAAATTATTGCGGGCAATAAAGGGCTTGGCGCTACCTTCCAGTTTGGCGTGAATCGTGGCGATTGGGGTGTGTTGGGTAAGTTGGAAGGAAAAAACAACTTTGAAAACTATCGAGCACGATTCTTCACACCCAATAAGAAAACGGGCACCGGCTTATTTGTTGATGCTGGACACGACTTCTCCAACGACGATCTAACATCGAACTACGCCTCTATTGGTGTGATGCAAGCATTCAAGTTAAGCGACAAATTTAAACTCTATAGCGCCATAACGTATGGACAAATGTGGGAGGAGAATAATAAGTTTGAGGACACGCAAATCATCAGCAGTATCAACTATCTAAAGTACGATTTTGCTGACCAATTTTATCTTCTACTCGCCCCCCAATACACCTACGGATTGGATGGTGAGAACACTCGAGATTTCTCTGCTGAAATGCAGCTGGGCTACAAGGTCGATAGTGACAACATCATCATTTTTAGTGGTGATACTGACAACAACACTTGGATCACCTTCCGTACTCGTTTTTAGTTAGGACATTAAATGATGAAAAAAAACATACTTGCGGCAGCACTGACTTGTGCTTTCATGGTTGCACTTCCGTCTCCGGTACTCGCGAGTCAATCCGTGGACGCGACGAGCGTAGCTGTGGCAACAAAAACAGCAATGGAGATAAAGACGGAAACTCTACCCGTTGAGATGGCGAGTTTAGCGTCGCTCAAAAAGGATAATCAGCTATTGGCACAACTTGCCTACGAATACGCGTACTCGACAGATGAAGCCTACAAATACTTTTACAAAACCGTCGTTGAGCAAGACTACCCTTTGAATCGATTCCAAAATATTCGAATACTTGCTGACGACACTTACACTGCGCACCCGACGATTAACAATGACACGTTACATTTGATGGGTTGGATGGACCTAGCAGCAGAGCCTGTCATCGTTACGATTCCAGACCATGATGACAATCGATACTGGTTGTTCCATACCATGAATATGCAGCACTTTACTGACTCGGCTTTTGGCTCTCCACAGCGAGGCACAAAAGGCGGCAGTTTCATGTATGCAGTTGAAGGGTGGAAAGGTGAAGTGCCTGCGAGTGTCGATCAAGTCATCTATGTCGAGCACCCGCTGGTCAAAATGATGGGTCGAATCATGGACCTTGGCGGTGACGATTCTGCAACTGCTCAAAAGTTAATGGATCAATGGAATGTTAGGACGTTGTCGGAATACTTAGGTCAGAAAGGGCCAGTTCCTATTGAGCGCGAGTATCCAGATCCTGAAGACTCTAATTGGGTCGAGCGAACCAATTTCATTCTGTCTGAAGGAACCATGAAGGCACATGACCAAAAGCTGCTTGAACTGTTTGAGTACATTGGCTTAGGAGATGTTGAATTAGGCAAAGCCAGTCATCCATTTACGGCAGAGCAGCTTAGTATGATCGAGTCTGGTCAAAAAGACGGACTGGAACGAATCATCAATGCGGGCTTTGATGATTCACGAGACGTGTTAGGCACTCGCGATGAAATGACCAAGGTTCCAAGCTTTCAGCACGCCTACGGCACCTTAATGGGCCAGTGGGGGCTGCCTGCAAAACACACTATGTACAGCGGTGACTTCTTCGATAGTGAAGGTGGTGCGCTCGACGGTAGTAAGTATGATTACACGGTGACCTTCGATGCGCCACCGCTAGAAGAGGGTGGTTTTTGGTCATACACGGCCTACAGTGGTGAAACTCGATTGATGGAGAAAAACGACTTAAACCGTCATTCCCGTGGAGACAGAACGCTAACGCCTAATGCTGATGGCAGTTACACCATTTACATGAGTAGCGATGTAAAAGGGCATGAAGATGATCCTAACTTCTTACCTATCCCCGATCACCAATGGTATTCAGTGTTACGCATGTACACGCCCGGTGAAGAGGTAAGAACAGATAAATGGAAATCGACACCGTTTACTAAGGTCAAAAAAACCACGATAAAGTGATGCCTTAAATCACCTGATTAAGGTTTTGTTTATTATCGATTAATGCCAGCTGCTATGCCGCTGGCATTTTTTATTGAGCGAAACTTGCTTCGAAATAGGCGTTAAATGCTCAGAACTGTAGAATAAAATAGGGCATACTGGACTGAATATATAAACCAAAGAAAGTAACCACGCGCATGAATCCGATCTGCCTCAACGACCCTTTTTCTCTTCCTAATGGCCAAGTGATCAAAAATCGCCTGTTCAAATCGGCAATGAGTGAACAGCTAGGTGATAAACATCATAACCCTAAGCAAGGTTTAGTCACGCTTTACCAGCGTTGGGCTCAAGGAGGAATTGGCCTATCCATGACGGGCAACGTGATGGTCAATAGAGGTGCGCTTGGTGAACCTAAAAACGTTGTGTTGGATGAGCAAAGTGACTTAAGCGTATTTCGTGAGTGGGCGAAGGCTGGAACACAAAATGGTTCGCAGATATGGATGCAATTGAACCACCCAGGAAAGCAAATTCCTAAATTCTTATGTGATAGCCCCGTTGCTCCTTCAGCTATATCTTTAGAGCGCGGGTTAGAGAAAGGCTTCAATACGCCACGAGCTCTGAGTGAGACGGAAATAATCGCAATCATTGATAAATTCGCGCTGAGTGCAAAGCTTTCAAAACAAGCAGGCTTTACTGGCGTGCAGATTCACGGTGCTCATGGTTATCTCGTGAGTCAGTTTTTGTCTTCGAGACACAATCAACGCCAAGACAAATGGGGTGGCTCACTCGAAAACAGACTTCGTTTTGTGCTTGAGGTTTATCGCGCGATTCGAAAAGAGGTCGGTGAAGATTTCCCTGTCGGAATTAAGCTCAACAGCGCCGACTTCATGAAAGGTGGCTTCACTGAAGAAGAGTCGATGCAGGTTGTGCAAACACTGAGTGATAACGGTATCGACCTGATTGAGATCTCTGGCGGCACCTATGAAAGTCCATCAATGATGGGTTCAAAGAGCAAAGCTGAATCAATCAAGTCCAGCACAGTAAAACGTGAAGCGTATTTTATGGATTACATGGTTAAGGCGAGAAAACTCGTGAGTACACCGCTGGTGGTCACGGGTGGTTTTCGAACCGCGCAAGCAATGAATGAAGCATTAAACACCTCGGCGACCGATTTTATTGGTATTGCGCGAACAATGGCGGTTGATCCTGATTTCCCTAACAAGTTAATTGAAAACCCTAGCCACGGCATGCCGTTAACCGTGCCAACCACAGGTAAACCGGCATTAGACAAGGTGGCGATGGTCGGGCTAGTTTGGTATGAACATCAAATGTGGCGCATCGCCTCTGGCAAGAATGCCGACCCTAAACTAAGCGCATTAGGTGTGGTGTTAAAAACAATTTTCAGCGCCGGCTGGCACGCTTTCAAGAAGCGCAGAGCGTAAGCAGTCATGGATTGTTAAATCAGAACTTTAAGGAATTGAAGTTCTGCTTTTTTCTATGATGATTTATTGTTTAGTTTGTCTAGAGAGTAAGAAAGAGTTAAAGATCGTTAAGCGAATCAATCGTCAAATGAGCCATAATGAGAGAGATATTCGCTAAGTTAGCTTTTATCGCCAGACGGCTAAATATCTCCCTGACCAAACTTTAATGACAGGTAACTATGAAACAATTGGATCTCAATTTAATCCGCGTTTTTCTGGTTTTGCTAGAAACCCAAAATACTCGCATTGCTGGCAATAAATTGGCGCTGAGTCAGCCCGCAGTGAGTAAAGCACTAGGGCGATTGAGAGAATACTTTGATGACGAATTGTTTACTCGTGTCCATTCAGGTTTGAAGCCAACTCCACGTGCGTTAGAGCTTGGTGAACGGCTGCCAATGATCATGGAAAGCTTGGACGACGTGATTCTTGAAACTCCAAGTTTTGACCCTGCCGAGTATCAAGGCAACATCACGATTGCGATTAACGGTTTTATCTCGAACTGGCTTGGGGCGCGTTTATGCCTTGGTCTCATTCAAGAAGCGCCCAATGCTCAAGTCAATATCGTTAATTGGGGCTCCCAAACGCTGAAAAAATTGTTGGATGGCGAGATACAAGCAGCTATCAACTTTTCTCCAATCGACACGAATAAGCAGTTTACCCATCAGATTATCGGTGAGGATGACTTTGTCGGGTTGGTTAAAACCGGCCATCCATTAGCTGGCAAAGTGATTTCACAGCAAGAGATAGATGAAGCGGAATACGCGAGTTTGGTGATACCGGGGTGGAATGATATTCAGCCTTATATCGCCAAGCATTTGTCGACAGAGCAGCTTAAAGTGAAAGCAAGAAGCTCGTATTTGCACACGCTATTAGAGGTCATTAAACAAAGTGACATGATTCTACCGTGTTCCAAGCAGCTTGCTCTTTATCTTCATGAAGAGTTCGATTATCTCTCTTTTCCTGATTATGCACCGGAAGAGCTCAAAAAGATCGTGTTGGTGGAATCTCATAACAAGAGAATGCACCCGATGAATCAATGGCTTAAGCGCAAAATTATCACTACCTCCCAAGCCATCATAAAAGAAAAGCAATAAGCCTCTCAAATGAGAGGCTAGGTTATTGTTAGCAGTTATTGTTAGCAGCTGTTATTGCCAGTTAATTAACACTAATCACTCGCAACTCAGTCGTTATTCCCCGCTATTGAGCAGTGACCTGTGGGAAGTTGTGCATCTCACCTGATGCTACCGCTTCATCACTAGGACGGTATGCACGAACCGCAAAGTTCCAGCCATCATCGTTTACTTCAATTACGTTATTTGCAGCGTCACAGGTTTGCCCTTTTGGCGCAAAGTGGATCGTGTAAGAACCGTCTTTATTGGGTGTTGATGTCGTTGAATCAGCACTGTTGTTGTTCGTCATCAACCAGCCTTGGCTTGAATAGGCCGTAATTGACCAATAACCGCCTTCGTCATAACGTAATGAGGGTGCTTCAAATGTGATGTTTGCACATTCTGTTTTACCTGTGCCCGCTCGTGATGTATACACAGCATGCTCTGCCGGCATACCAGCCCAACCTACCGCAGTACCAATCATAAACTGCTTGTTATCTGATGTTGCTGTGATGTTTGGTGTGAAGGCTTCTTCTGTCTTGATGTCATTAACTAGCTTCTCCCATTTTGCTCGGACGTTATCTCGTGAAGCATCATCCCAATCTGAAGCAGGTTCAAAAGGCTTAGCTGATTTCGCATTAATGACCGCCGCATCTTGCAGTCGATGCGCTTCATCTGCGCCAGCACTTGTTGCAGTTCGCATCAGTATGTAGATGTAGTCTGAACCTGCGATTTCTGAGTCGATGTAAATTTCTTCGCCACCATAAATGGCCATGTGGTTATCATGATTGTTATTGAAGATATGCATGATCTGGTACGCATCGCCTTTCGCCAGTTTGAATGTTGCGCCTTCTGAGACATCGACAACCGCGGTTGAATAGAGCAGGTCGGTGTTAGAGCGGATAATCATTTGGTTCTCTACCGTTACGTTTTCGCGATTATGCTCAAAAACATTAACCGGTTGATGCTCTAACTGTTGAGTGAAGTAAAGGTCGCTTTCTGCACGAGCGAAGTTTTCGTCGGTTACTTCAACTGCTGCCATTGTTTGCATTGATGTGATGGTAATCAGTGTTGCTAAAATGGTCTTTTTCATATCGTTTACCTTGAGGTCGTCATTAGGAGATGACACTAATGTATCGGTTTGGTGGTGATTCTAAAAATGAATTGATGTTATTTATGTAATAACCAAAAGGAATCGGAAGGCTGGTTTTTGTGAAGCTTAGAGAGAGTTGTGACTGTTTTTTGTTCGTTTGGTGAAAGTTTTTTGCACAGAGACTGGTCGTTAGTTAATGAAGCGATGCTTTGTTCATTAACTAAGGCTTTATCGGCAGGTAAGGCTTTAGTTAATGACTGAGGTATCCGCGCTTTTAAGCACTATGCTTTAGTCATGACTAAAAGAGGATTAATTATGAAATGGCTTATCTTATCTGTAACGCTATTGTTTGTGGCGGGATGCCAATCAACAGGCTCTGAAACATCTTCACATGATCAAATGAATAAAGTAGATACAAGCGGGTGCAGTAGCTAATCTCTTTGTAGAAACATTTTTCAGCTGCTTCGATAACGATTGTTAACTCTACTTGTATATAGATCTACCTTATAAAGCCTTGTGTTCTTACAAGGCTTTCTTCTATGTAAAGCATCTTATTTTTTTAGGTGGATGTTGTAAATTTGTGAATCTGAACTGTCTATATTCTAGGCTGTGTACTGGATCTCATTTGTTATTTGAGTCCCTTGCTAAGGTAAATAATGAATGTGTACTACCAATCACTTTACTCAACTTAAGAGGTTTCTATGCTAGGTGAAAATCACTCTCTTGTTCACGAATTTCCTGAAATGAAAGACAAAATTGCTGAGCTTGCTAAAACTGACGATGGCTTTGCAGAAGATATGAAGACATACGACAACCTTGATAAAGAGATTCGTAAACTAGAGCTGAAAGATTCACCCATTGATGACGGCTCGATGCACCAATTGAAACATGATCGTTCTGAGCTTAAAGATTCACTGCATGCTCGTTTAACTGGCTAGTGAGTTGGTAATTTTGCTGACTAGCTAAATGGCAAATTACAGACTTAGACAAAAACTCCTTCGGGAGTTTTTTTTCGTTTTGGCTCAATCACTTCTTCACAATTCAACTGAGTTAATACGTTGTATTGTTATGTTAATGACGCATAATGAGGGTTACTGGTACACGATTTTTAAGATTTTATTGGTAATCTCATGAATATTGAACACCTCAAATTGTTTGTTCGTTTAGCTTCCACACATAACATCAGCATGGCTGGGCAAGAGCTTGGTTTGTCTCCTGCTGTTGCAAGCTCGCACATTAGTAAACTGGAAGACAATTTAGGCGTTCGCTTGGTGCATAGAACCACTCGTAAGGTCTCTTTAACCGAAGAGGGGGAAGCGTTCTTGCCTCATGCTGAAGAGGTGTTATCGAGCGTCGATGCTGCCAAATCGGCGGTTGGTGTGGGCTGTGACTCTCCAACCGGAACGCTGAGAGTTACCGCATCTGCGTCTTTTGGACGTTTGCATCTTGTTCCTGCTTTACCTGGATTCTTAGAGCGCTACCCTGGGTTAAAAGTCGATCTCAGGCTATCAGACTCGATGGTGGATGTTGTTGAGGGTGGCTTTGATATCGCGATTCGTATCTCGGAGCTGAAAGACTCGACACTGATTGCCCGAAAATTGGCGACAGACAAACGTATTGTGTGTGCATCGCCTGATTACTTAATCAAATATGGTAAGCCAGCTACACCTCGAGATCTTAATGATCATCAGTGTATTAGCTTAATTGGTTTAGAAAACTGGACCTTCAATACTGAAAGCGGGCCTAAGACGATTAAGGCATCTGGGTCGTTCAGGGCTGATAACGGAGAAGCACTGCGTGACGCAGCGTCAGGTGGTATGGGTATCACGGTGACGTCGAATTGGTGTGCCTATGAACAACTGAAAAGCGGTCAGCTGGTTCAAATATTAGAAGATTACCCATTAACCTCAGAGCCTGCGATTTGGGCGGTGTACCCAAGTACAAGGTTACTGGCACCAAAGGTGAGAGCCTTCATTGACTACTTCTCTGAATATTATGGTAATCCGCCGTATTGGGAGCAAACGTAGAGACAAACGTTGTACGAAAGCCCTGTGTTTCTAAGTTAATTTATTAGAAACACAGGGCTTTTTTATTGAGATTTGCAAATCAACTCATCATGAGTCGTCGCAATTAAGAAAGCGTTGCTTTGATAATCTCTTCAATTTTAGCGACAACTGGCTGTGATTTATCACCGTATATCGCATCTGGGTGCGGGTTCGCAAACGTGTTGTTGTCGTTATCAAAGTATTGACCGCCTGCTTGTGCAAACTCATCAGACAATGATGCGCGAACCAGAATATCAGAACCGATGCTTAGGTCGCCGCCTGCAATGCCGTAAGCGTCTTTCACCATCTTACTGCCTAGTAACGAAGCTGGGTTGACCGCAACCACCATTGGCCCTGTAGAGCCTAACTCTTTTGCCATCTCGCGAGTCCACATGGTGATCGCAAGCTTGCTTTGTGCGTAAGCGTCACCATCAGAAAGCGGTTTTTTACCTTCTAGCGCTTCGATGTTCACTGCTGCTTGCGCCGCTGAAGATAGGTTCACTACTCGGCTAGATGCATCGAGCACAGGTAGCAGACGTTTAGTCAGGTGGTATGGTGAAATAGTATTCACAACAAAACGAACATCTAAACCGTCTTTAGTAATTGGGTTCGGAGTGTTGAACACACCTGCGTTGTTAATCAGTACATTAATCTTATCGTGCTCAGCAATTACTTTGTCAGCCAACGCATCCACATCAGCCAGAACAGACAAGTCTGCCACGTAACTTTGAATTTTCGCTTCATCAGAGATAGCCACGAGCTGCTGCTCTACGTCTTTGAGCTTGCTTGGGTTACGTCCATGCAATAAAACGTGGTGGCCTTGTTGAACAAGTATTTTTGCCGTTTCGAAGCCGATACCATCGGTAGAGCCTGTGAGCAGAATAACTTTTTGCATGGAATAGATTCCTTATTAAAGCGCTGACATGGTGAGCGTTTTTAAATGTGTTGTTTCGTTGAGGTAAAGAATAGCAACCTTTTATGAAGTTGATAATCAACCGGATTAATAAAACACTATTTAGTTTTTGTTGAAAATGGGGGAGTGAACAAAGCCTCAGTCCGTGCGAAGGAGACGATCAATCGAGAGATTTATCTGATCGAGTTCTTAGGCCGGAATAGCAGGCAATAAAAAAGCTTAGCGCGGGGGACGCTAAGCTTCGTTGTTAAGTATGTTCTTGAACCATGTTTAAGCTGGTGGGGTTAGCCTACTTGAGAAAAGCTTACAACCTTGCTTTGTAGCTTCTCTTTCAGGTAATCCGTCACCGCTTGCTGCTCGGATTCGCTCATATACAGGCCAAGTTTGGTTCTGCGCCACAAGATGTCTTCGTCTGTCATCGCCATCTCTTCATTGATCAAGTAATCGATCTCAACTTGATAAACGCCATGGGCCTCGCTTGAGAATTGAATGCCAAGGTCAGCTTCGCTATTTGCGCCTTCCAATAGTTTCCATGTGTAAGTACCAAATTGAGTCACGTAGCGAAGCAATAGCGCTTCAGATGCCCAAGGGTATTTAGTGTGGATCATCTTCGCAAGCTGCTCTCTGCTGCAACTAAAGTTACCACCTGGAAGCGTGTCGTTCGCTGTCCATGGTGCGCCCATGTTGGTTAGGTGTGGCTCAAGCTTCTTAAGTGCCGCTTCGCCGAGTTTACGATAAGTAGTTAACTTGCCACCGAAGATCGAAAGCAGTGGTGCTTGATCGAGCTCTGCGTCCAATTCCAATGTGTAGTCACGAGTGATCGCTTGTGGTGAATCCGATTCGTCGTCACAAAGCGGTCTTACGCCACTGTATGTCCAAACCACGTCTTCACGACCGAGCTGTTTAACAAAGTGTTGGTTAACGATATCAATCAAGTAATCCACTTCGACATCATCAATTGCGACGTTACGTGGGTCGCCTTTGTATTCAAGGTCGGTAGTGCCGATGATCGAGAACTTATCTAGGTAAGGGATCATGAACACAATACGATTGTCTTTGTTTTGCAGGATGTACGCTTGTGGTTCGTCGTGAATACGTGGCACAACAATGTGAGAGCCTTTGATCAGACGAATATTACGAGGCGAAGCTTGCTCTAATCCATCATCAAAGAACTGCTTAACCCAAGGGCCAGCTGCGTTGACCAGTGCTTTCGCTTTACGTTCAAAACGCTGGTTTGTCATCACATCAAGGATCGTCACATGCCAGATGCCGCCTTCACGGTGCGCTTTTTCAACTCGGCAGTAGTTACGAACTTCTGCGTTGTTCTCTTTTGCTGCTAATACGTTGAGCAACACCATACGCGCATCATCAACCCAGCAATCTGAGTATTCGAAGCCTGTCTTCATTTCTGGTTTCAGTAGGCCTGATTTCGCTAAGTTGACGGTCTTACTTCCAGGAAGAGTGGTGCGCTTACCCAAGTTATCGTAAAGGAATAGGCCACAGCGAATCATCCAAGCCGGGCGTAAAAATGGTCGATGTGGTAAACGGAAACGCATTGGTTGAGCAACATGAGGTGCTTTTCTTAACAAGACTTCACGTTCCGCGAGTGCTTCCGAAACCAAACGAAATTCGTAATGTTCAAGGTAGCGTAGGCCTCCGTGGATAAGCTTTGAGCTAGCAGAAGACGTCGCAGACGCGAAATCATTTGCTTCGTATAAGCCAACGTTTAGACCACGACCTGATGCATCTGCCGCGATGCCTGCACCATTGATGCCGCCGCCAATCACGATCAAGTCTAAAGTGGAAGGTGTACTGTTGTTTGAATTATTTTGTTGAGCACTCATGGTTTTGACCTCTTTCTGAGCGAACGAGCATTTTAGAACATAATTGAATCCTATATTAACTTTCGTTTGCGGTCATTTATTATTTTCGTTTATGCGCGTTTTATGTGATTTGGGCATAAAAAAACCTCTGCTTATGAAAGCAGAGGTTCAAATAAGTCTAATTCGAGCATAGAAGCGACAGTGGTAGTGAGCAAGTTTTACTTTTTTAACTTTTCTATAAAGAATCGTGATTCATTTAAGAAAGTGGCTCACTGAGCACTTATGTTGAGTTATTCGCTCACAGGACGAGCGGTATCGATCACTTCTAATGGTATTGCTGAATCTTTAAGGATGTTGAGAATCTCTTCCGGTGGCTGCTTGTTGGTAAAGACCATGTGCGCTTGAGAGATATTGCCGAGCTTAACCATCGCGTTACGGCCAAACTTAGTATGGTCGACGGCTAAGAAGATGCTGCGACTGTTTTCGATGATGGCTTGTTTTACACGAACTTCGTGGTAATCAAAATCGAGCAGTGAGCCATCAAAGTCGATGCCGCTGATGCCCAAAATACCGAAATCAAGGCGGAACTGCTTCACGAAATCGAGTGTCGCTTCGCCAACTATACCGCCATCACGGTTTCTCACTTCTCCACCCGCCAGGATAACCTTGATCTCTGGGTTAGGCAGAAGGATGCTGGCAACATTGATGTTGTTGGTGACGACTCTTAGTTGTTTGTGGTTTTTGTTGAGTGCGCGTGCCACCGATTCTGGCGTGGTACCGATATCAACGAATAGGGTTGCACCATCTGGGATGTGTTTAACCAGTTCATCGGCGATCACGTCTTTTTCGTTGAAGTTAAGCGCTTTACGCGTGTTATACGAGGTGTTTTCCGAGCTTAAAGGAATGGTTGCACCACCATGATAGCGACGAATTTTGTTGCTATCGGCGAGTTCATTGAGGTCTCGTCTGATGGTTTGTGGGCTGACATCGAACTTTTCAACGAGCTCTTCGGTACTCACATATCCTTGTGTTTTTACCAGATCTACAATCTGCTGGTGTCTTGGTATCTGCTTCACTTAACTTACCACTCCCTGCGCGCAAAGGGCTCTAGCGCGTCAAAATCGAAAATATAAACTCACGCTATTGTGCTCGAATTGATGAAAAGAGAGAAGTAATGATGGTAAGGAATCATGTCTAAACCGCAAAAACGCTGCGCAAAACGCGGAATTTGAGCCTGAAACGCAAAAAAGAGCACAAAATAGTGCTCTTTTTAGTTTCGTTTGCTGAGGTTCGAACAATCTAGTCGATTAGATTACTCGAGTTTCTAGGTCAGCGGCTAATGATTAACGATTAGCTGAATAATCAGTATTACTCTTCGTCGTCATCGTGCAGTTCAGACCAAACCTGTGCACACTTGATCGCACGCTTCCAACCTTTGTAACGGCGGTTACGCTTCTCTTCGTCGTGGTGTGGCATGAAGGTGCGGTTAAGAACGGCTTTGTCTTGAAGCTCGTCAATGCTGTCCCAGAAACCAACCGCTAGGCCAGCAAGGTAAGCGGCACCAAGAGCCGTTACTTCTGTTACTTCCGGGCGGTGAACTTCAGTATCCAGCACGTCTGATTGGAATTGCATTAGGAAGTTGTTCGCTACTGCGCCGCCATCAACACGTAGTTTCGCTAGCTTGATGCCTGAATCCGCTTGCATCGCGTCTAGTACGTCACGCGTTTGGTAAGCAATGCCTTCCAGCGTTGCACGGATGATGTGGTTAGAGTTAACACCACGAGTTAGGCCGACAATCGTACCGCGAGCGTAAGCATCCCAGTATGGTGCGCCTAAACCAGTAAACGCAGGGACTACGTAAACGCCGTTTGAAGAATCTACTTTGGTTGCGAAGTACTCAGAGTCTTCTGCGCCAGCCAGTAGCTTCATTTCATCACGTAGCCATTGGATTGATGCGCCACCCATGAATACTGCACCTTCAAGTGCGTACGCAGGCTCACCTTTAGGGCCACATGCTAGCGTTGTGAGTAGACCATTCTTCGATGTTACTTTCTCTTGGCCTGTGTTCATTAGAAGGAAACAACCCGTGCCGTAAGTATTCTTAGCTTGGCCTGCTTCTACACACATTTGACCGTAAAGTGCAGCTTGTTGGTCACCCGCAATACCCGCGATTGGGATACGCGTACCGCCTTTACCACCAAGGTTCGTTTGACCGTATACCTCTGAAGAGCGTTTTACTTCTGGCATCATGACTGCTGGAATGCCCATTTCATTAAGTAGCTTCTGATCCCAGCATAGGTCATTGATGTTGAACAACATAGTACGTGACGCGTTGGTATAATCCGTAACGTGAACACGTCCTTGAGTCATCTTCCAAACTAACCACGTATCAACTGTACCGAACAGTAGTTTGCCAGCTTCTGCGTCTTCGCGAGCGCCTTCAACGTTGTCTAGAATCCATTTTACTTTGGTACCTGAGAAATACGGGTCAAGGACTAAGCCTGTATTGTCACGTACGTAGTCTTCTAGGCCACGTGCTTTAAGGTCTTCACAGATGTCTGCTGTACGGCGACACTGCCATACGATGGCGTTATAAACCGGCTTACCCGTTTCTTTGTTCCAAACAATGGTGGTTTCACGTTGGTTCGTGATACCAATGCCCGCTAGCTCGTCGCTGCGAATGCCTGCTTTAGCAAGTGCTTCAACCAATGTAGAGCTTTGAGTTGCCCAGATTTCCATTGGGTCATGCTCAACCCAACCGGCTTTAGGATAAATCTGAGTAAATTCGCGTTGAGAAGAGCTTACGATGTTTGCATCGTGGTCGAGGATTACAGCGCGAGAGCTTGTGGTGCCTTGGTCTAGGGCAACAATGTATTTTTGCTCGGTCATGGTAAGAATCCTTTTTCTTTTGTTATTTATATTTTAGTAAATGTAGGGGCGCTTAGTGATTAAGCTTGAGCTTGTTCAGCTTCTTCTTCTGTTTCACATTGGTTTGGAATTGTGCAGCCTTGGCCTTCTATTGGTAGGTAAGCACCGATAACGCGTGGGTACAACCAACCACCAAAACACGCACCCGCAATTGGAGCAAGAATTGGCACGATGAAGTAAGGAATATCACGAGCACCGCTTAGTGCGAAATCCCAACCTGCAAAGTAAGCAAAAAGTTTTGGCCCGAAGTCACGAGCAGGGTTCATTGCAAAGCCAGTCAGTGGACCTAAAGAACCACCAATTACTGCGATAAGAATACCGATCAGTAGAGGGTTCATTGCACCGCGAGATGCGCCATTGTTCTCATCACCTAACGCTAAAATG
Source organism: Vibrio sp. 10N.222.49.A3 (assembly GCF_041475145.1). Lineage (NCBI taxonomy): Bacteria > Pseudomonadati > Pseudomonadota > Gammaproteobacteria > Vibrionales > Vibrionaceae > Vibrio > Vibrio sp. 10N.222.49.A3. Next base: position 76,457 of record NZ_JBFRVM010000023.1, on the reverse strand, counting down.
GCAAACATCAACACTGCAGTAATCACGAATTCCACAGCAAAAGCGCCGAAGAAAGAGAGTGAAGCATGTGGGTAAGTCGAGAAGATACCAGCAGTTGATAGTGCGTCTTGGCTGCTACGAACAAAGTTATGTGCGATTTCGTAGTCAGTAAATAGGTTGCTGTACAGGCTGTAAACCAATGCTGCAGAGCAGAAAGCACCAAGCAGTTGCGAAATGATGTAAGGCACCACTTTCGCTTTATCAAAGCCATGGAACATGGCCAGTGCAATCGTTACGGCTGGGTTGATGTGTGCGCCTGAAACGCCGGCAGTACAGTAAATTGCAATCGCAACACCGAAGCCCCAGATGATGCTGATTTCCCATTGTCCGAATGTCGCACCAGTTAATACCAGAGCGGCCACACAGCCAACGCCAAAGAATATGAGTAATCCTGTACCGATAAATTCAGCCAAGCATTGCCCAAATAAAGAAGGGTGTTTGTTTGTTGTCATGTTCGAGTCCTTTTTAGTTTTGCTTATCTAGCACGTGTATTGTGCATATATTTGCGAACTCGAAAATAAACGAACATCAAAAGTGAGCGTTTGAGCATAAAATTGTTAATTAAAGTCACTTGAAATGTTAATCCGAACACTTTTGTTCGAAAAAGATGCTCGCATGAACGTCATTGCTCGAATTGATAGGTTGCGAAGCCGCTCAAACTACCTATATGTAAATGAATGCGCAACTGGTACGAGGAGTTTATGTTTGGATTTGTGATGCTACTTCGTGAGTGGCGGATTATTAGACTTAATTAGGGAGGGCTGTGTGATGTTTTTGCTATGTAACAAGGGAGTTAACAAATGAGCTTATATGCATAAATGAATAAACTGCCAACTATGTTGTAGTTTGGCAGTTTTCATTTGGGTGTATGTTCTTGTTATACGAGACGAACTTACCGCTCTAAACCAGAGCTGCAACTTTTCCTTTCGAAACCAATTGAGCTCGGATTGAGTCATACGCCCAGTTGAACGCTATCGCGTAAAGTACAAAGAAAATAACTAGGCCGATGTCCATGATCAGTACGGTTAGGAAGTCGAGTTGTAGAACCCATATCAAGACAGGTAGAGTCACTGTCATTAAGCCAAGCTCAAAACCTAATCCGTGCAGGACACGTGTTTTCGTGGTTCTTTTGCTTCGGTCTGTTCCGTAAACTTTGTCGTATCCATAGTTGTAAACGTAGTTCCACGCCATCGCTATCAATGATATTGCGAGCGCTAAGCCTGCCATTTCACCTGCGCCATTTCCTGTAACATAGGTTGCAAGCCCTGCCATCAAAACCAAAGCAACCAATTCAAATAGCCGCCGATGGGCTAGTGACTTGGCTAGATAATATCTACTTAAGTGATAATATAAAGATAGTTAGTATCACATATAGTGATAATAAGTTTTTGGGAGAAACCAAATGTACAACATTGAACAACTGAAAATGTTTGTGTATGCCGTTGAATTAGGGTCATTTTCTGCCAGTGCTCGTCATTTGGGTAAGGTGCAGTCGGCGGTGAGCCAAGGCATCAGTAATCTTGAAATAGATTTTAATGTTGAGCTTTTTGATCGTTCGACTCGAAAGCCTTCACTGACCAAAGCGGGCGAGCAGCTGTTTAAACAGGTCAAAGCAATCGTGCTTCAGGTTGAAGATCTGAATGTGACGGTTAACGCGATGGGCAGCGGTGAAGAGGGGCTCATCAAAATTGCATTAGATGATTCATTACTGGTTCCGAATCTATCTAAGATCCTTAGTCAGTTCAGTTATCAATTCCCGGCGACTGAAGTTGAACTGGTTGCGTGTACCACAACAGAGGTCAATCCGTTAATTATCGAAGAGAGAGCCGACATTGGATTGATGTTTACCAACTTGGCTTTTGATGTCGGCTCTGAGCCATGCTTTATCGGTCACTTACCGTTTATTGCTGTGTGTCATCCAAGTCATGCGCTCGCAAAAACAGGTGTGGCGAAACTCACTGACTTACTCCCGCATCGTCAGTTAATGTTGAGGGGAGACAAAGGCAAGGTGATGGATCAGTTTCCGCTGATTGCCGGAAAGGTATGGTGGTCAAACAGCTTTATTGTGATCAAAGAGATGGTACTTGGCAGCGATATTGGCTGGGCATACTTACCCAAGCACCTTGTCGAAGAGGAGCTGAATAAGCAGCGTTTAGTGGAGATTAGTGTCTCATTCGATCACAAAACATGGTCGCCGCCCGTTGATCTTGTTCTGTCTAAAACACGCTCTAAAGGCCCTGCGTTACTTTGGCTTGAACAAGCATTGAAAGGCTTATTAGACGAAACTGAATAAAGAAAAGGCTCACCGTTTAACGTGTGAGCCTTTCTGTTCAAAGTGATACTGCTTTTTGTTAGTTCTAGTTCTAGGTGTAGACGTAGATGCTATACGCTAGGTTTAACCGTCTGACCGTTGTAGTACTTGTCTTTCATCTTAAGCGCCACGTTCACTAGATAAATCAACACAGGTACTTCAATCAGTGGACCGATAACACCGGCAAACGCTTGGTCTGAGTTGATACCGAATACTGAGATAGCAACAGCAATCGCTAGCTCGAAGTTGTTACCTGTCGCTGTGAATGCAATTGATGCGTTCTTGTCGTATTCAATACCCATCTTCTTACCAATGAAGAAGCTGATGAAGAACATTGCTGTGAAGTAGATAGTCAGTGGAACAGCAATCAACAATACGTCCATTGGCAGTTCAACAATCATCTCGCCTTTTAGGCTGAACATTAGAACGATAGTTGCCAGTAGTGCAATCAGTGTGATTGGAGAGATACGTGGAATAAACACATCGTTGTACCACTGCTCGCCTTTCATCGACACAAGGATCTTACGGCTTAGGAAGCCCGCTAAGAATGGGATACCTAGGTAAATAAGTACACTGTGTGCAATGTCGATCATCGAGATATCAACCAACATGCCTTCGTAACCAAATACTGGCGGAAGAACGCTGATGAACAACCACGCCATAAAGCTGTAGCTCACCACTTGGAACGCACTGTTTAGAGCAACTAATGCCGCACCGTATTCTTTGTTACCGCCGCCGATGTCGTTCCAAACCAGAACCATCGCCACACAGCGAGCAAGACCAATCAGAATGACGCCGACCATGTAACCTGGGTGGTCGCCTAAGAATGTTAGCGCCAACACAAACATCAGAATTGGGCCGACAAACCAGTTCATGATCAAAGATAGTTTTATCGCTTTCTTATCTTTTACCACGGTGCCTAGCAGGTTGTAGTTAACCTTAGCCAGAGGTGGGTACATCATTAAGATAAGGCCAATTGCCAGTGGAATGTTGGTTGTGCCAACAGACATTGATTCGTTCCACTGTTCGATTTGTGGGAACAAGGTGCCAAGCAGTACACCAATGCCCATGGCGATGAAGATCCACAGCGTTAAGTAGCGATCGAGAAAACCTAATTTTGGTTTCATTATATTGTCTCTTTGGTTGTTATCGTTAATCGTCGAAAGGCGATATTTAAAGGCAAAAAAATACGCTTAGTTTATTGTGTTCGACAAACTAAGCGTGGTTAATCTATTTTAAAATGGTGTCGATAAGCGATTCAAATTGCTGAATATTATCTCGGTTAATGCGATAGCACATCTTCGGTGGTATCGATTCAGCAGTGATGAAGCCTGAGGTTTTCAAGATTCTTAGGTGCTCTGATACTGTTGATTGAGCCAAACCTAATTCACTCACCAAGTCACTGTTCAAACAGCCGCCCGATTTTTCTAACGTTGAAAGGATACTCAATATACGAACTCTTGCCGGGTGAGCGAGCGCTTTCGCTAGAGTTGCCATTTGCTTTTCAGCTTCGGCATCACCATGTCCGATTGGCAGAGCACAGCCACCAGTTGTAGAGCAAGTTTCGTTCATATTGATGTTTCGCTTTCCACAATCGTTAAATGACGATTAATAGTAAGCCCATTTTATATAAGGGTCAATGTGATCTTTCAATTTGCTTCTAAATTGGATGTCAAAATCCATATTTATCATTGAAATTCAATAGACTAAGACTTGGATGAACCAAACCAGTATAACGGCCACTTTTGTTGTGAATAGCTGTTATTCAATAGCGTACTGATACCAACCAAAGCGATGCTGCCTACTAATACGGGAGTAAATAAGAACGTCCAATCCACATGCGCAGTACCTGCTAAAGCTATCACAATAGGATTAGCGCCAGCAGGTGGGTGAACCGCTTGAAAGTATTGCATTAGCATGATGGATGAGCCGACAGCGATTGCCATGGTCAAGTAGTCATCCCCAAAGCCATATAGCGCGATTAGACCAACAGCAGCCGAAATAAAGTGGCCCGCAATGACGTTTCTAGGTTGAGCTAACGGCGATGTAGGCACAGCAAATAGAAGCACACAAGTGGCGCCAAATGGAGCCATTAGCCACGCAACCCCAGAACTTTCTGCTAATAAGCACAAGATTAAGATACCCAGCGTACCGCCAATAAAACCTTTAATTAGTTGGCTTATGCTTGCTTTCGGAGGAAGAGCTCCACCACCAGATAGTTTACCGATCATAATCATTTCCTCTTGTCATCTCTTTTTATTGCAAGTGTACAGATCTGTACTGTTTGATTTGAATGATACAGATCTGTACACTTCTTGCAACGAGAAACTGAGCTCAGCTATTTCAGAGCGATTTTAAGGTTGATTAACGATGAGTAAAAAAGATCTGATTTTGGATGTAGCGGAGTCGCTATTTAATCAGTATGGCTATACCGCTGTTGGGGTGGATATGATCCGAGACGAGGCGGCGGTTTCTAAGACATCCATGTATCGTCACTTTGGATCGAAAACCAAGCTGATTGAAGCCGTGTTAGAAAGGCGTCATCAGCGTTTCGAGTCGAGTTTAGAAGCGGCGCTATCATCAACTTCTGGGATACAAAATCAACTCGATGCGCTGTTAGATTGGCATCTTGCGTGGTTTGAACAACCTGATTTCAAAGGTTGTATGTTCATGCACGCACTAGCCGAATTTAAAGAGTCAGAAGATGACATTGCGATGCTCTCGCGACAGCACAAGGCTTGGCTCAAGAGTACTATTTACAAAGTAGTCAGTGGTGGCGAAGAGGTAGACGTTGCAACATTAGAATTACGCAGTGAATCAGTCATGACCTTCATTGAAGGACTTATCGTGAGAAGTGAGTTTGGTGAGTTAGACGCGAGTGTGCATTCAAATAAAGAAGCTTGTCGAAAAACACTGTATGCATTGGCAGCTTTAGACTTAACTTAGAATTAACTGATGAGGGTAGGTTGTGCCTACCCTCGCTGCACCGTTTCAGCAGCGTCGTGTTGGGTAATCAACTTCATTAAAGTGACTGATAGTTCCTGATGTAATCAAGTGTACGATCAGCGTATGCATGTGAACCCAACATCTCAGACAAACCACGAAGTGTCTTGTAAGGTTGAGATACCGCAACCATATTAATTAACCAAGATGGAATAGACCCTCCTGGGTCACTCAATACTTGATAAGAAATATGAGTTGTATTGTTGTTCAGGGGTGTGAGAACCCATCGTGATTCTAAATGAGCCACTCTGACCACACTTTTATCTTCATTTGGAAGGTAATTAGGCCTACCGTTTTGGTTAATTATGACGATTAATGTGTCGGGATCTTGCTCGATAAAGTTCTCGACAATGGCTTCGCGATCCGAGACGGGCCAAGGCGCTTTTGTATAAGTTTTAGTGACAGTGTGTACTTCACTAAAGTGGTCTATCTCTTCCATTTCATCAATGTTCTCTACCCATTGAGTGCCTACTGAAGTATCAGTAAACAAAGCGATGATTGAAGTAAGATTGGCTTTGATATCAGCTTCTGCACGAAACTCCTTAAAGTCGTTACCTTCAATTTTTCGATTGTAGACTTCGATGCCTTGCTTATTACGTACGAGCTTCCACTCATTGCCATCCAACGCTAACACTGAAAAAGACGTCGTAACCATAATGAAAGTTAGAATCTTACTGATCACGACAGTGCTCGTCCTTTCCAAGAGATTTTATTGTTCTTTGATAAGCGATAACTGTTGAGAATCAACAAGCTTTGCAACGAAATCCCCAAAGGCACGGTTAGCGCATAACGAGCTGGTATAAAGAGCTCTTTGACCAAAATAAGATAAGTGACAATGGAAGCGAACAACATCAGAGCATTGATCGCTAAGGAATAGGCGTTGAATGATGAAGGGTCGCCGATGAAATAGTGAGTTGATACAAGCAGCATCACCGGGGCAGCCCATGCAATGATATTCGTTTTGATGAATGCACCGAGTACTTGGAATCTTGATTGGCAATTTACAATAAGATTCATGTTTTTGGAGAAACCCGCCCAAATCGAACCAAAGTCGGAATACATATGAGTACTCATGAGTTCGTCCGCAAAAGCCCAAAATGCTTTTAAACCGCATATCTTCATGAGCTTTGCAAAAGCGATGTCTTCGGATATCTCGTTGGCTACCGCAATATGTCCACCTACCGCATCGTATGACTTTCGTGTAAAAAGCATGGCTTGGCCGTTAGCAATGGCGTCTGCTTTTGACTTGTCGTTTGCGTTCTTGAAGTTCATGTAAGACGCGATTGAAAGAAATATGCCGGGTAAGGTGATTTTCTCAACGGTTGATGTGAATGCTTGCCTAGGGTTGAACGACAGCAAATCCGTTTTGTGTCTTGAGGCGAAATTGATAACGCTCTGTAGCATCAAGGGTTCAGACTTTGTATCAGCATCGATAAAATACAAATACTCACCCGTTGCCTGCTGTGAGCCCACCATGCAAGCGTTGCTTTTCCCTAGCCAATTGGGTGGTAACTTCCTTCCCGATATGCAGCGAACGTTAACACTCGATGCGTCGATTAGCGTATCAACAATGGCCCTTGTCGAATCAGTAGAAAAATCATCAACCACGATGATTTCAAACCTGTCTTTTGGGTAGTTTTGCTTCATTAGCGAACTGAGGCTGGTCTCAATATTATCTTCTTCATTTCTCGCAGGGATAATAATGGACACGGTTGGCCACTTGGTTCGGTTCAACGAAATTTTAGGCGTAATGTGAACGCGATGGCGCGCTAAATTGGCAAGTGTGATTAAAAACTTGATGGTAACGATGCAAAACAAAGTCGAAGTGATAGCTAGAATCATGATTACAGTGGTCAACAAATAAAGTGATAGAGATCTAAGGAGCGTATAGCCTGGAGGGGTTTCGTTCACCTCTGGTATGTAGGACTCAATCATTCAAAGTGACATGTCGGTTAGCTCAGTTTTGCGTTTGAATCACATTTGAAGCGATTTATTAGAGCTCAGAAATAAGCATTGCATTCACTGGCTACTCTAGCGATATAATCGAACGCAGAACCGTTACACAAGATAACGAAAAATCATAATTTGCACTTTAATTTTTACTAATAGGTAAGCCCTGAAATGCCACAACAGAACATCAAATTTATCGCTGCTGATATGGACGGCACTCTGCTTAATGAACACGGAAAGTTAGACCCAGAATTTTTCAACCTTTACGAGCGCTTAGAAGCTCAAGACATTATTTTTGCTGCGGCATCGGGTCGTCAGTATTACAGCTTGATGGAAACCTTTGCCCCGCTAAAAGATCGCATGATGTTCGTTGCTGAAAACGGCACATTGGTGATGCATAAAGGCCAAGAGCTTTACAGCTGCTTACTTGATACTGATGCCATCAAAGAGATCATTAAAGAAGCTCGCGCGATTGAAGGTGCTCATGTGGTGCTATGTGGTAAGAAGTCTGCATACATCGAAACCAAAGATGAGCGTGCTCTAGCGGAGATCTCTAAGTACTACCATCGCCGTGAGAAAGTAGAAGATTTACTGGCGGTAGAAGACGATTTCATCAAGGTGGCTATCTGTCACTTCGACGGTTCACAAGAGAAAGTGAACCCAACTATTGATGCCAAGTTTGGTGAGAACTACCAAGTGGTTGTCAGTGCGAAAATTTGGTTGGATGTGATGAACGCTGAAGCGTCAAAAGGCGCGGCGATTAAACACCTACAAAATACACTTGGCTTCACTTACGAACAGACCATGAGTTTTGGTGACTACCTCAATGACTTGGAAATGCTTAAAGAGAGCTACCACTCATACGCGATGGAAAATGCACATCCAAAGCTGAAAGAGATCGCTCGTTTTGGCGCGCCAAGTAACGTTGATGCGGGCGTGTTCCAAGTGCTTGAGAAGCTGCTAGCGTAACGCGGTTAAGCTCAATCCGATTTTTATCAAAGCCAACTCGGTAATAGGAGTTGGCTTTTTTGTTGGCTACTGGTTCATCGAGTTAAATTTGAACGAGTGTTCAGCATGTTGTAGTCTAATCAGAAAGATGGGTATTCAGTTTGAATTGAATACGCCTTAGTAACGATATTTGGAATGACGATGAGCAAGAAACTTCAACTTGATATTATTTCTGACGTGATGTGCCCTTGGTGCGTGGTCGGCTACAAAAATCTAGAGCAAGCCGTTTCAGAGCTTGGCTTAGAACAACAGATTGAACTTGAATGGCAGCCGTTTGAGCTTAACCCTGATATGCCGAAAGAGGGTGAAAACCTGCGCGATCACATCATGAGAAAATACGGCTCTAGTGCGGAAGAGAGCCAAAGCTCGCGTGAGCAACTGGCTGCTCGTGGCCAAGCGGTTGGTTTCGATTTCAATTTCTATGACAGCATGAGAATGGTCAATTCGCGTCATCTACATGTACTTCTCGATTTTGCACTAGCGCACGGCAAACAGACTGAGTTAAAGCTACGCTTCTTTACGGCTCACTTCAAAGAGCAAAAAGATCTGTCTGATCTTGAGGTCATCGCGCAAGAACTTGAAGCGGTTGGGCTAAACTCAACGAAGGCACTGAAGCGCCTAAAGAACACCGACAACTTGAAGCAAATTGAAGCGCAAGAGTTTGAATGGCAACGCATGGGGATCTCAGCTGTTCCTACTGTGGTGTTCAACCGAAAGAGTGCAGTCACTGGTGCGCAGACGGTCGAAACGTACAAGCAAATCCTTCAAGAACTTATTGCTGAATCATAAGCCGATTATTGGTATCAATTAGAGTCTGAATTACATGGAATCACTGTCACTCGCTCAAGCGCAAAAGATTGTACTGCTTTCGCAAAAATTGCCGCCAAAAAAGCAACGCAATGGGGGCGCTTTAGCGAACACGCTGTCTGCGATTGAAAACCTTGGATATGTGCAAATTGATACCATCTCTGTGATTCAGCGAGCCCACCATCATACGTTGTGGAATCGAAATCAAGACTACCAGCTTGATCATCTGGATAAGCTGTTAGAGCGTCGAGAAGTGTTTGAGTATTGGTCGCACGCCGCCGCGTATTTACCCATGCGTGACTACCGTTTCAGCTTGCATCGAAAGAACGGGTTTGCGAGCGGTAAGCTTAAGCATTGGTATAAAAAGGATGATGCACTGATGGCGCATGTTCTCAAACGCATTGAGAGCGAAGGGCCATTAATGGCGAAAGACTTTGAAGGGGATAGACCAAACCCTGGCGGATGGGGTGGCAAACCTGCCAAGCAGGCGCTAGAGATTTTGTTTATGCAAGGTGACTTAATGGTGCCGAGCCGAGTGAACTTCCATAAGGTGTATGACCTAACCGAGCGAGTTTTACCGAGCGGAATTGATACCTCTGAGCCGACTGAACAAGAGTACATCGAGCATCTGATAACACGTTATTTAGAGGCTAACGGAGTTGGAATAGCGTCGGAAATGAGTTATCTACTCAAGAACACAAAGCCTCTGATTCAGAAAACACTCCAACAGATGCTTGAAGATAAGCAGGTCCTGAAAGTAGATATTCAAGGCTCTGGTTACTATGTCCTACCAGGTGCTTTTGATCTGCTGAATCTGCCGCTTTCCAGAACCAAGCTTAAGATACTGTCTCCGTTTGATAACCTGTTGATTCAACGAAAGCGAATGCAATCACTGTTTAACTTTGATTATCTTCTTGAGTGCTATGTTCCAGAAGCCAAGCGTCAGTTTGGTTATTTTAGCTTACCGATTCTCTGGCAAGGTGGGCTGGTGGCACGAATGGATTGTAAGGTCGATAGGAAGACCCGTTTACTCAATATTCGTAACTTGGTTGTTGAAGACAGAGTTAAAACTCATGAGTCATTGATTTACGCTTTATGCGAAGAACTAAAGCACTTCATGGTGTTTAACCAATGTGATGAGATGATCGTCCATAACACCACGCCCTCTGATCTTGGCAAGCGCTTAATGAGCCATTGGCAAACAGTCTAGCGGTTTTGTTGTTAAAAAAACTCTTCGTTACTTAGAAGCCTCTTTGCTAATTCGTCAGCGCTTAGTTACTCAGAAAGAGTAGCTAACAAGAATTCGACAAAGGTTCGGTTCTTCAATGACAGTTGCTTAGTTTTGTACAACAAGTGGATCGGTTTAGGTAACGGCGCCATGCCGGGTAGGATTTCCAACAGCGCTCCACGTTTAATCTCTTCTGCGACCAAGATAGTGGGCTGCAACAACACGCCCACACCTTGTAGAGCGGCGTATCGCAACACATCACCATTATTCGACATCAAGCGCACACGCTCTTTATTCGGTGTGGTGTGAGGGGCTTGGCTGCTGTAACTGAATCCAAGCGATGGGTGCTGTGCCAAGTCTTCTAGTACTCTGATTTCAGCATGTTGGTTTAGGTAAGCGGGCGCGGCGCAATAACACATCTCATAATCCCCTAAATACCTTGCGACCAAGCTTGAATCGGACAGGTCGCCAATTCGCACAATCAGGTCAATATCTGAAGAGTAAGGATCAACAAGGTCATTATTCAACATCAGCTCAACGTTGATGGTTGGGTGATGTGCGAGAAATTTGGCCACGATAGGGGCGAGCACCTTGTTTCCATAGGTAACTGGGCAGTTAATTTTTACCGTGCCTTGTGGTTGGTTTTCCAAGGTTTGAATCAGGTTCTCTGCATTGCTGATGTCTTCGAGAATTCGTTTACATTCTCGATAATAAAGCTGCCCTGAATCGGTTAACGATTGCTTACGCGTGGTGCGGTGGATCAGTTGAGAGTTGAGGCTCGATTCAAGGTGGTGGACATGTTTACTGATCATGGTCGCCGACAAGTTGAAGTGGTTGGCGGCGCTACGAAAGCTGCCTTGCTCGACCACGTAAACGAAGACCTTCATGCTAGTTAACTTATCCATTAAACACTCTCGGTTAATAAACAATAAACAAAACGTGAGTTTATCAATTATTAGGGGTTAATTATATTAATGGCAAACCGATAATTAACTAAAATAAGAGCGTGAAATGCCTCAGAGGAATGAAACCATCTTTGTTACTGCAGAAATTAAGATTAAAACCAACATTGATCGTGAGGCTGCGATTGAAGCTATCGAGCAATTTTGCCGAGACATGCAAAGTGAGCCGGGCTGCCTACAAGCAATTGCAAGCTATGATCAAAACCAAAGCGATCGCGTTGTCTTGCTTGAGCAATACGTTAACCGTGAGGCGATCAATCAGCACTTTGTGATGCCTCATACGCAAGCGTTTATTGAGCGTGATATAACGGAATTAGTACAAGCATTTGAAACGCAACGTGGACCTATCAAAACACAAGAGCAGGAGATCTAAGCCATGAAATGGGGAATCCTAGGAACCAGCTTTATCTCAGGTGTAATGGCGGATGCGATTAAAGGCGATGCTCAAAGCGAGCTGTATGCCGTCGCTGGTCGTACTGAAAAAACACTTAACGAGTTTGCAGCCCAATATCAACCAACACTAACCTTCAACAGCTATGAAGCCCTGATTGAAGATGAGTCAGTCGACATTATCTACATCGCTCTACCAAATCACGTTCACCACGAATACGTGATTAAAGCGGCTCAAAAAGGAAAAGCGATCGTGTGTGAAAAATCGTTATCGGTTGATATGGAAAAAACCGAGCAAGCTCTGCAAGCGGTGAAAGCATCTAGCGTGTTCTTCGCAGAAGGTTTGATGTACTTACACCATCCATTGATTGCCAAGCTTCATCAAGAACTGGCAACTGGTGAGATTGGTGAAGTACGCTCTATTCAAGGCTCCTACGTTGCTGCGATTGATCAGTTCGTGAACCCTGCGAGCAAGGGCGCGCTATACAACTTAGGTTGCTACCCAATGTCGCTGATTCACTCTGTCGCACAACACCAGTTTGGTGAAAGTGTGTTTGATGATCTGCAGATCTCAGCAATCGGCCGGCGTGGCCAAGATGGCAACATCTGTGAATCATCGGCGATGATGCGCTTCAACGGCAGTTTTACCGCGCAAATCCACACTGCTGAAGATCACGGCTTAAAGCATGGCTTCACGATTCTAGGCAGCAAAGGCTGTATTACTCTTGATACTAACCCATGGTTACCGACGGCAGAAAATACGTTTACGGTAGAGATCTATGAGACGTCGACACGTGAAGTGAAAGTCGAAGCGCAAGGCGATGGCTTCCATTATCAAGTACGTAATATCCGCCAAGCAGTTGAGCAAGGTGACACACAACTTGCTGCCCCAATGGCAACTCACCAAGACTCTCGCGTGATCATGAAGTTACTGACTGATTGGGAACAAGCGGCGAGCTAAGATCTTCGTAAATTCGTATTCGACTCATGTTTAATTGCCTCGTCAGTGATCAAGCATGAGGCGTTTCCTCTATATCTTCCAGTAGACTCTTCCCAATAAATACTTTGCATTTGAAACAGCCACAGTGTCCAATGTCGGTTAAGACAACATCGACCGAAAAACCTTATTTTTTAAGGTGTTAAATAGGATGCGTACTTCATGCGTAAATCAGATAAGAAGATCGAAAATCAAATCAGAGACGTGTTAACGGACGTTTGTGAAGACACGTTAAAAGGCTTCGATGGTTTTCTGTGGGTGACTCATACGGTCAATTTCTCTTCATTCCCGCAAAGTTTGAAAATCGTCTGCGTATTCGATACCAATCAGGATAGAACGAACTTTTTAGAGGGGGGAGGTCAGCAGAGTGCCTCTCGGGCTATCCAACAAGCGTTCAATCAAGTTGGGATTCAACTGAAGAATATCGATAAGCATGTTAGCTACGATACACAAGAAAATTGCGACCGCGACCATCAAGGGAAGTGGTTCAATAGACTTTAAGAAGCTTTCGTAAGAGTCTTTATTGGTTCGTTAACGAAAGAACGAAAGCCTACGCGAGGTAGGCTTTGTTACTGAATTTTATTTGTTATTTAATTGCGGTGCAGAAGCTAACGTCTGAATGCTGAGTTTGTGGATCGTAGCTGTGGTAAAGCTCAAAGCAAGGGCGGTCTTCGGTTTCTATGCCGGACTCTATGACCTTACTCATCAGGTCGTCCCACGCTTTAGCGTATTGGCTTAGCTCGGTGATGGTTTGGCGCATCACTGCATATTGTCCGCCGGGAAAATCTTTTAATTCTATTCCATTTGGCACTTCAGTGTCGTCTGAAACCATCAAGCAGATGTCGGTACGGCATTTATCGTTCGGCGTGATTTCTGGATTGTCATGATAGATAAAGATGCAGCTGTTACCTGCTAATCCTTTCATTTCAGCCCACTGATAAAGACGACCGCTTGGTTCTTCATAACCCTGTCCATAGGGGCCTGTCACTCGTACATACGCTAGTTTTGACGGTTCGAATTGTTGCGTTTTCATTGTCCTACTCCATGTTGTTGGTTCGGAGTCAGTATATGAATTGCCTGCGGTTGCTGCGTTTCCATTCTTGCGCAACGTGTGTCCAATCTTGCTATTTCGCGTCAACTCAGAAAACGCTTGGTAATCTTCACAATCACGAAATGCCGTAGGAGTTACTCCAAAGTGCTGTTTGAATGCTTTGGCCAAGCTTTGCGAGGACGAGAAACCATATTCCAGAGCGATATTCAGGACAGGTTGCTTGGATTTGAAAAGATCATCAGCTGCGGATTCAAGCCTCAGTCGCCTGATGAAATCAGCAAGCGTCTCGCCTTGAACGGCTTTAAAAGTGCGATGAAAATGGTAGGGTGAAAAGTTGGCTAACGCCGCGACTTCGATTAGGTTGAGTGGCTCGTTAAAGTGTTTCTCTAAATAGCGGACAACGGGAATCAGCCGCTTATGATAGTCAACGTACATTATTTTATTTACCACTCTCTGTTGTCATCGTTCTTGTTTAGATCACCGAGACTAGCTTATCTAAGTTGAGTTTCAATAGAGGAGCCTTGAAACTGAGATTAGATGCGTTAATCCAATCATCTCGTTATGTTTCTCTATCTACTAACGCGATTATTTAACCTCAAAATTAGGTCGTGTTTGTATTGAAGCCGTCATTTTCCCCTTAAGCTGGCGGTAGTTTCAGATTGTCTTCATTCGGGCATTCGATGGCACACTTAAATGCTCGTCGAACCGGGGGGCTTAACGCTTGAACTATGAACTTTTCTAGACGATACTTTTTTCTTATATTGCTCCCTAATTTGACGCGTAATATGTTGATTTTGAATGAGGTATTTTGATTGGCAATAGTATCGATTAGGAAATTTGAATCATGAAAACTTACATTTCTGGGCTGCTCACACTCATTCCTTCATATTTAATTACCGGCTATTCTTTTGCTGTTGGTACAGCGGTTGTGCTGCCAGGGCAACATGAAGCTGGTGTTGATCTTTCGGGCTCCCCATTGTCTGCGAATGCCGTCATAGATTGGGAAATTGCGAACAGTGACCTCGTATTTGGCTCTTATGCAGATAAAACCGACAATAAGCGAGCTACGACAATTGGGTATATGTATAACCAAAAATTGGAGCTCAATTCTGGTTGGTTGGAGAACGACCTTCGTAATAACGCAGAGTTGCATGGCGTTAATTTTGAAGACTTCTTTCTCCATTTTTCTGAAGATACAGTGCTCGCAGAAGTCGATAACACCCACGGTGAAAATACTCTCTTAAGTGGAAAGCCTATGATCTTGGGCTATACAGCCAGTGAAGACCATGCTGGCTTTTGGCTGTATCAAGAGCCTCCGTGGGATGCTGATGTGTTTGAGAATTTCGAACTGGGCGGGGCTTTGTATGTCTATCATGCTGAACAGTTCGAACGTCTGACCTTTAAGTTCTCACAGTTTGCTGTCAGCGGCGAATTCTGGATTGAATACCCAACAGCTATTGACTCTCACGGAAGGGTTTCACAGTGGGAAAGGCTCGATGTAAAGAAAGACAAAACGCTCAATATGACCAGAAACCAATCGGTGATTTGGAACCTTCCGGGTAACTGGGTAAGAGCCACAACTCATGATGGCAGTGGGGTGAGTTATGGTGGCGGCCAGTATTTTGGTTCAACCTTTTTGAGAGAGGGTGGCCGTTTATACGTTGTGAGAGTTCGTTGGCAAAGTGAGAACGCTGACGACAGGCCGCGTTTAAAAGAAGTAAAACTCAAAAACAGCTTTCCAACCGTTAAGTTAACCGACGCTCCGACCACAACGCCGGATGGCAATGCTATCAGCCAATGGCGAAAAATTCGTGGCTTTGACGTGTCTGCAGACCTGAATGGCGATAACTACTTGTCGCCAAGCGAGTATCGAAATCGAACCAATAAGAAGGCAACAGCGCGTTTTCGTTGGGAATCAAGAGTGGTGCCATTTGGTCGAATGTGGAGCACGAATTCATCTTGGTCGTTAACGAACGTCGCAAACGCGGATTATTTATCAGCCATTCATCGCTACTACAAGCAAAGCTGGGCAAGCCAAGGTTTGAATGGTGCATACAACGACGACACAAATAAACTCATTGGCTCGAACCAGTTCTATGTCCATTCTGGCGGACATGTTCAAGAGTTAGGAGCTGTTGCGGGTTCAAATCAAGCGTATGCTCTCTACAAGCAACAATTTTCAGCGTTTCTCAAAAATCTACCTGCTTTAGAAAGTGATGCGTCTATTGGGTTGAACATTGGTACGGCGAACTTGCTGGGTCGAAATGGGCAGTCTCATCTTAGCGAAGCCGGGTCTTTGTATCTGAGAGAGCATTACATTTTTCCGTCTACTGGATTTAGTGGTTACTCGGGGATCTCTAAATTCTGGGATAATTCTGCGCTCGCCTACAATGGACAAAGAGTTATTTTTCAGGCGACAACGCGTTACGGGCGAGTCCAGTATCTTGGAAATAGTGAAGAGAATTGGAAGAAAGACCAATACTCGACCCTAGCGATTTACCACCTCAATCGACATGCACAACACAGCTATTTTAATCAGTGGAACAATAGTTACGTCTATGGGAGTGATAACACGACTGCAGACACTTTCTGGCAAAGTGGTGTTCCTAAAAATATCGCTTATCAACCAAGTTCGTTATTAGCCGTTGATTTGGGAGAGCCGAGTCATCAGGTCCTACAGGGATTTGAGCCAATTCCTTTGATGCTATCGACAACGACACCTCAACCCGCTGACTACACCATCGTTGGTGATTCCTCGATGAAAGAAATGGTTCATGTTGATCTACCCTATGGCATGACTCACGTGCTACCGACGTTCACGTACTTTATGTATCAATCTAAAAATCAGGTGGCCGCGGGTGGCCCTGAAGATATGGTGTTAGCGAGAGAGTTCAGCAATGGTCGAGTGTTGTACCGCACGGATTTCCACGGTAAGAATTCGAGCTTTTATGAGGCAGAGAAGCTGATGATTGTATTGGACGTGCCGATGAAGCCTGTCGATGAAAACGGCAACATCGGAGAGTATGTGACTGAAATTCATATTGGCGGTTATGAAGGGCTGTTCTTGCTTTATTAGAGTCAATAGAATGAGAATAAGCTGTCAAAACGAATATTCAATTGGAACTCATCGCTATGAAAATTGTTATTGCACCAGACTCGTTTAAAGAATCTTTATCGGCGGTATCGGTGGCGGCGTGTATTGAAAAGGGCTTTCGTGAAATCTTTCCTGACGCTGACTATGTGACTTTACCTCTGGCCGATGGTGGCGAAGGTACGGTAGATGTATTGCTACAAGGTTTAGCCGGACAAAAGCGAACAAATAAAGTTCAAGGGCCATTGGGAACATTGATTAGTGCTGAATGGGCGATGTTAGAACCGTCAGTTCAGAGCTCCAAGAGAACGGCTTTGATAGAGATAGCTGCTGCGTCTGGTTTAGACTTGCTGACACCAGAACAGCGCGATCCTTTGGTTGCTTCTTCTTTTGGTACCGGACAGCTGATATTAGAAGCGATAGAGCAGGGTGCTCAAACCATCATTCTTGGATTGGGTGGCAGTGCGACCAATGATGGTGGTGCAGGCATTGTACAAGCGTTAGGTGGTAAATTGCTTGATCGTGCAGGGCAAGAGCTCAGCCGAGGTGGCGCTGTGCTAGCGGATTTGGCTTCAATTGATCTTACAGGCGTCGATTCTCGTTGCTCCGATATTGAGTTGATTGTGGCGTGCGATGTGGATAATCCATTGTGTGGTGATAACGGTGCCAGCTATATATTTGGTCCGCAAAAAGGAGCGACACCTGAACAAGTCTTAATGCTTGATAAGGCGCTTGAGAATTTTGCTCAAGTTGCAGAAACGCAAGGTTATGCCGGTGGCGATGAGCCTGTTTACAAGCGCGTGGGTTATGGCGCAGCTGGTGGCACGCCGATGGGGCTTGGTTTGTTATTCAATATCCAAATTAAACCCGGCATTGAGATGGTGCTCGATGTTTTGCAAGCTGATGATCTATTGAAAGGTGCCGACTTGGTGATTACTGGCGAAGGGCAGATGGACAACCAAACTCTGCAAGGGAAAACGCCTTATGGCATTGCTAAACGAGCGAGCTTACAAGGCATTCCGATCATAGGCATTGCTGGCTCACTGGGAACAGAAGTAGAAGCACTTTATGGTGAAATGAACAGCTTGTTTGGTACGGTTCGTTCTCCTCAGTCACTTGACCAAGTTCTGCTAGAAGCCGAACTAAACCTTACCAGAACGGCGAGAAATATCGCTGCGACTCTGAAAATAGGCCATGCGATCTTGAAATAAAGTGAGGTTTGACAATTGGTTACTTAACATCATGGTTCGATAGGTTTTATAGATAGCAACGATAAATAGAAACGATTATATTTTATACCATTAGAGGTCTATTCTATATCCATAATATTTTAGGGGCTTTTGAAAGGAAGCCAGTATAAATATCAAGGTGCACTCACTATTGCTGCACCTTTGGACCTTAAGGAATAGATCATGAGTAAAAAACTAACTACAGCTGCGGGTTGTCCTGTTGCTCATAACCAGAATGTTCAAACTGCGGGTAAGCGCGGTCCTCAACTTCTTCAAGATGTTTGGTTTTTAGAAAAGATGGCGCATTTTGACCGCGAAGTCATTCCAGAGCGTCGTATGCACGCGAAAGGTTCAGGCGCTTACGGTACATTTACTGTTACGCATGACATTACCAAATACACCAAGGCAAAACTGTTTTCTGAAATAGGCAAAAAGACCGACCTGTTTGCACGTTTTACAACGGTGGCGGGTGAGCGTGGCGCTGCCGATGCTGAGCGTGATATCCGTGGCTTTGCATTGAAGTTTTATACTGAAGAAGGTAACTGGGACATGGTGGGTAACAACACGCCAGTATTCTTCCTTCGTGATCCTCTCAAGTTCCCAGATCTAAACCATGCGGTTAAGCGTGACCCGCGCACCAACATGCGCAGTGCGAAAAACAACTGGGATTTCTGGACCTCTCTACCTGAAGCGCTTCACCAAATCACCATCGTAATGAGTGACCGTGGTATTCCTGCGACTTACCGTCATATGCATGGTTTTGGTAGCCATACATTCAGCTTTATTAATGCAGACAACGAACGTTTCTGGGTTAAGTTCCACTTCAAATCTCAGCAAGGTATTAAGAACTTGTCTGATGCAGAAGCGGCACAAGTGATCGGCGATGACCGCGAAAGTCATCAACGTGATCTGCTAGACAGCATTGATAATCAAGACTTCCCTAAATGGACACTGAAAGTTCAAGTGATGCCAGAAGCGGACGCAGCGAAAGTGCCATACAACCCGTTCGATCTGACTAAGATCTGGCCACACGCAGATTACCCATTAATTGAGGTGGGTGAGTTTGAATTGAACCGTAACCCACAAAACTTCTTCGCTGAAGTTGAGCAGTCTGCATTCAACCCGGCAAACGTGGTTCCGGGTATCAGCTTCTCACCAGACAAGATGTTACAAGGCCGTCTGTTTGCTTACGGTGATGCACAGCGCTACCGTTTGGGTGTTAACCATCAGCATATCCCAGTAAACGCACCTCGTTGCCCTGTCCACAGCTACCACCGTGATGGTGCGATGCGTGTTGATGGTAACTTTGGTAGCACACTTGGCTATGAGCCAAACAACGAAGGCCAATGGGCAGAGCAGCCAGACTTTGCAGAGCCAGCATTGAACCTAGATGGTGCTGCAGCGCATTGGGATCACCGCGAAGATGAAGATTACTTCTCGCAACCGGGTGACTTGTTCCGCCTGATGACGCCAGAGAAACAAGCGATTCTGTTTGATAACACTGCTCGTAACCTAGGCGGCGTGCCTAAAGAGATTCAGCTGCGTCACCTAAGACACTGTTACAAAGCCGATCCAGCTTACGGTGAAGGCATTGGTAAACTGCTTGAAATCGATGTAAGCGAATTTAAGTCGTAATCAATAAGTTTGATTAGTTAAATGAAAGGCCGTTGAGTGAATCATTCAACGGCCTTTTTTGATCGTGCTGTGTATTAGGTGAGTCATGTAAGTCGTACCAATTACTTGAAAATTAGCACCATTTCTATTGATAGTTTTTGCCTATCAAATTAATAAACTCATCCCATTATATTTAGTTAGGGTAACGGATTATCCTAAGGCTATCAGTTTATAAAGTAAAAGAGTTTGAGATGAGTAACAGCGCATTAATCGTTGAAGGTGGAGCAATGAGAGGCATCTTCGCAGCAGGAGTATTGGACGCTTTTATGCAAGACGATTTCCGTCCTTATGATTTTGCTATTGGCGTATCTGCGGGTGTGTCGAATTTGGTTGGTTACTTATCTCAAGCTCCGAAGCGCAGCTACAACGTGATTACTACCATGGCGACGGATAAAACGTTCTTCAATCCTGCTCGCTTTGCTAAAGGTGGCAATTTGGTCGACGTTAAGTGGTTGTGGGATGAATCCAACCATCGTTATCCACTGGATTGTGGTGAGCTGTTCTCAAGTGTTCCTTTAATTGCTGCTGTAACTAACGTCGATACTGGCAGTGCAGACTACTATCACATCAAGCCAGAAAACCTTTCTAACGTGGTTGAAGCAACAACAGCTCTACCTATCGCTTACCGTGAAACACCGTGCTTCTCTGGTGGTTGCTA
Source organism: Vibrio sp. 10N.222.49.A3 (assembly GCF_041475145.1). Lineage (NCBI taxonomy): Bacteria > Pseudomonadati > Pseudomonadota > Gammaproteobacteria > Vibrionales > Vibrionaceae > Vibrio > Vibrio sp. 10N.222.49.A3. The sequence continues at coordinate 56,059 of NZ_JBFRVM010000023.1, read as the reverse complement.
TACCGATGGTGGTGTAGCCGACTCTATTCCGGTTCGCGAAGCCTATCGTCGTGGTGCACGAGACATTACGGTGATTCTTTCTCACCCATTAAGCTACCGAATGAAGCCGCAGAAGTATCAGTGGATGCTGAAAAAGCTGCTAAAGAAATTCCCGAATATTGCAGAGTCGATGGCGGTGCGTGCCGAAAACTATAACCAGTCTTTGGAGTTCATTCGTAACCCTCCAAAAGATGCGACCATCAAGGTGATTGCGCCACCAGAAGCGTTTGCAGTGAAGCGTTTGACAATGGATCAAACGGTCTTGAATGCAGGTTATGAGATGGGTGTGAAAGCAGGGGAAGAGCACCTTGCTATTCGAAAAGGCGTGTATGGTTTAGACACCGAAGATTGTCATTTCTGCGTCTAGGAACTGTTTTTGAATGCGGGATAAACGAGAAGCCACGCTGTTCACTTAGGACTAGCGTGGCTTTGTGTTTGTAGATCTGGTCTGTTATTAACTCAGCCAGCTATTAACTCAATCTGTTATTAAACGAGTTCGTTGCCGCTGGTGTTACCTGTAAAAAAGGCATCAACACTGGTGAGCGTTGTATTGGCAATGTTGAACAGAGCATCTTTAGTCAGGAAGGCTTGGTGACCTGTGAACAATACGTTGTGACAAGCAGATAAGCGACGGAATACGTCATCCACAATCACATCGTTAGATTTGTCTTGGAAGAACAACTCTTTCTCGTTGTCGTAGACATCAAGGCCAAGCGCGCCAATCTTGCTTTGTTTCAACGCTTCGATTGCTGCGGTTGAATCCAGTAGTTCACCACGGCTGGTGTTGACGATCATCACGCCATCTTTCATTTTCTCAAATGCCGTTGCATCCAACAGGTGGTAGTTCTCTTTACTCATTGGGCAATGCAGAGAAATCACGTCAGATTCTTGGTAAAGCTCGTCGAGCTCAACGTATTTAGCGCCCAGTTCTTTTGCCAATGGGTTCGGGTATGGGTCGTAGCATAGGATGTTCATGCCTAAACCTTTCAGAATACGCATGGTTGCTAGCCCAATTTTGCCAGAGCCGATCACACCAACAGTTTTACCGTGGAAGTTAAAGCCAACCAAACCCTCAAGAGAGAAGTTCGCATCACGAGTGCGTTGGTATGCTTTGTGTAGTTTACGGTTCAAACACATCATCATGCCAACCGTGTGTTCTGCTACCGATTCTGGTGAGTAAGCCGGAACGCGAACCACTTGCAGACCAAACTCTTTGGCTGCATCTAAATCGACTTTATCAAAACCGGCACAGCGCATTGCAATCAGCTTAGTGCCGCCTTTCGCTAGAATCTCTAGCACATCTCGCGATAGGTCGTCGTTTACAAACGCACAAACGACTTCGTTGTCGTGCGCCATTTTTGCTGTTGTTGTAGTGAGGCGAAAATCGTGAAAATGGAACTCGGCGTCGAGTTCGCCTTTTGCCAGTTCAAATGATTTTTCGTCGTATGATTTTGAGCTAAAAAAAGCAATGTTGAGCATGGCTTCCTCTCTTACCTAAAATATAAATAATCCACTTATTCATTATCTGAAACGGGATTAAAACTAATAACTTTGTCCAGTGTGCTAGAGTTTTTTTCTCTTGTCTATCACCATTAGTCATTGTAATTACTATGGTTATTTGGTCTGTTGTCTTCACTTATTGAACATTAAAAATCACAGTACGAGGCAGCTTGCTTATAAGTTCATCAATATTGAATGGATCTTACTTTCGGGTGTTGAACATCTTCTTAGTCTCTTTCTCAGACCAGAAGTTAATGTTGAATTGTGCGTCGTCGCTAAGCTCTACTCGATGCCAATATTGAGGTGGACTTGTGGCAAATTGCCCAGCCAGGATCGTAATAACACTTTCCGGTTCTGTCGCGTCGGCATCGGCAAAACCATAGAAGGTGACGGTGCCTTCCATTACGCAGATCTGCCCGAATACACCTTCTGCGGTGTTGTGGTGATTAAGCAATGCAGCCGGTATGTTGTCTTTGGTGAAAAATGGCGTTGAACGTTGAATTTTCCAGTGTGACGGAATACGTAAATGACTCATATAAAACCTCTTGTCTGTATTTTGAATACAAGCTTTAGCTTTGATTGAATTGGTGACCGTGATTACCAGTAGTTTTCACTGCTGAATTGGCCGGGCTTTCGGCGTAAGTGCTTCTTGAAACCTAAGTTGGTTAGTGCTTCACTTGTGTCGCGAACCATTTGCGGATTGCCACAAAGGTAGAAAAAACTGCGGGTTTGATTGAAAGTGACAGACGTGGTTTGCTCAAGGTCGCCTCCAAGTAACAAGCTTGGGATTCGTCCGCGCAAAGTTCCGGTGACTGATTCTCTAGAAATAATTGGCACATATTGTAGTTTCCCCTGAAAGTGTTCAACGAGTTGATTGATTCGATCTTGATACGTGAGGTCTTGCTCTGTTCTTACGGCATGAACCAGTACAAGGTTTTTGAACGAGGTGATTTTTTCAGATTCAGAGCCGTTTTGCTGTTGTATCTGCATGCTTTCGAGCATTGAGATAAAAGGCCCAACGGCGGTTCCGGTTGAAAGCATCCATAGATCCTCGGCGATCTCTGGAATCTCATTTAGCGTCATAAAGCCGCTTGGGTCTTTGCCGACAAATATGTCATCGCCTACCTTCAACTCATGAAGTTGAGGTGAAAGCTGCCCGTTCTGATCCTTAATAATCAAAAATTCCAGATGTTGATGACCTTGTTCGTGCTCTGGCGCATTCACCATGGAATAAGCACGTCTGACAAGCTCCTCTTCGTTGTTAAGCAAGCCAAGTTTCGTGAACTGACCTGCCTGATAGGGAGAGACGGGAGCACTGACTTGCAGCGAGAACAGTTGATCTGTCCATTGTGTTTTATGTAAGACTTTGCCAGTTACCAAACCATGAGGAATATCTGTCATATCATCACCTTTACTTAGAGAAGTTATCTCATTAAGGATACTCAACTATTTACACTTTGGAGTTGCATGTACCATGCCATTAATGAGAATGCTTATCAATACTGATCGTTTTGGTGAGGGCGATTCTAAATGATGTCAAATGGACTCTGCCTTGGTTAGTCTAAATGACCTCTTTATTGTTTTTTGATGTGGCACTTTCAGATTAAGGGGAGAGATTGATTTATGGGCACAGACCAAAATTAGTTCCGTGGTTTGACCCTTAATGTATTCACCAATAACTAAAGAGAATATTTTATAGATGAGTATAATGGCGGCTTTCGATCTCAATAGAGCCGTGTTTTATGCTTGATAATCTTCGTATGGCCTTGAACGTGTTGTTCGTGACCATCAATACCGCAATGACTGCGTTTACCGTGAGCTTTTTTGGCCTCATCAAACTGATTCTTCCAATCTCTATTGTTCAAAAGTCATGTACTCGCTTAGCGAATTTCACATTTTGGTGTTGGGCTTCGCTCAATCTTTGGATGTTGAATGTGAATAACGATATCGAGTGGCAAGTTGAGGGCGGGGAAGACATCTCGACTAAGCAATGGTACTTGATGATGTCGAATCACCTCAGTTGGGCGGATATCGTGATCTTGTCTTCGATCTTGAAAGACAAGATGCCAATGACTAAGTTCTTCCTTAAGCATGAATTGCTGTACGTTCCTTTTGTTGGTTTGGCTTGTTGGGGCTTGGATATGCCTTTCATGAGACGTCACTCACGTGAGTTTTTGATTCGTAACCCTGAGCGTCGTAATGATGACTTCGACGCAATCAACAAGGCATGCACTAAGTTCAAATGGGCACCAACAACATTGGTCAACTTTGTCGAAGGGACTCGTGCAAACCACGAGAAACTGGCGACAGCGAAAACACCTTATCGACATCTACTTAAACCGAAAACAGGTGGTGTGGCGTTTGCTCTGTCTGCTATGGGCCCAATCTTGGATGGTATTGTGGATGTCACTCTGGCTTATCCAGAAAATCAAACTTCTCCATTTGAAGACATGCTGAAGGGTAAAATGACCAAGGTGGTGGTGCGTATTAAACTGCACCCAATGGATGAGAACGTGAACGGTAATTATTTTGAAGATAAAGCGTTTAAACGTCGTTTCCACAGTTGGTTGAATAGTACGTGGAAAGAGAAAGACGACTATCTTGATACGGTTTATGGGGTTGATACGCCCTGTGAGGTTGAAACGACTGATGAACCTGATGTGGCTTATAAGAAACAAGAACGGTAAGCTCATACCAAATCGATAGCATCAAAAAAGCCGATAGTTCATTGAACTGTCGGCTTTTCTATTGATTGGGCTTTGTCTACTCAAACAGTGCAGTCAGTGCTCACTATGTTCTAAAGCGCTAAAACAAGGATGGTCAAAGAGTGAGGAAGTTAAATCGCTTGGTAAGCCTCAATGATGTGCTTAACCTGACTGGTTTTGCCTTGCTTCTCTTGTCCTTGATGGATGCGCAAGTAGTGCTGCAATGTTTTGGCTTTGTATTGCAGTGATACTTGCTTCTGTTGTTCACAGTTCGGAGTCCAGATCTTGTCGCCGACGCTTGATATCTCAGTTACCGTTCGGTTATTGCCATTTTCATCTAGATTTTTGTCGCTTTCACCTTGGTTATTGCTGACCAATAAAATCTCGTAGTAACGACGGTTCTCTTCAATTAACACTTCATCAATAAGACCAAAATTGATCGCCTTTAAATGATTTCTTAGCTCGAACTGCTGATGAACCGGGCAAAGCAAAAAATCGATCGCTTTGTCTGGATGCTTACAATGAATATCGTCGACGAGCTTTTGTGTTAGATCGCCTCCCACACCCGCAATAATGACTAGATGTCTGCCAGTGTGCTTTTCCAATGGAATCGCTGCGACATCCAAGCAGTAGACTTGCCATTGGCTAGTAACCTTTTGCTTTGCGGTTTCACCTTGGGGAAAGTAACGCGTTAGTTTGCCTTCCAGTTCATTCATCAGAGAAGGGACAATATCGACAAAATGAATCTGCGGTGCTTTGTGGTCAGATAATAGCTGAACACCCAAGAAGCCGTGATCACAACAACAGTCCCAAATATGTTGGTAGTCATTACTGACAAGGGAGTGGAGAGTTTGCAGTCGGTTACTTAGCTTCATAAGGCTCGTATCGTTAAAAAAGGGTATTGTTGTATCGAACGCGCATTGTAATGACTTTCCATAAAAACAAAAGCACCTAGGGGATTAATCCTAGGTGCTTTTTCGTTATCGGTATCGTACCAATCGGTGTGATACGAGCGTGTTAGCTAATGTCTACGACGCTTTGGCTACGCCTCTAATGTGACCTTCTACTCGATTCTTTCCAAGTTGTAGTGCGATAAGCTTTGCTTGTTCCGCAAGGGCTAAAGCAGAGTCTGTTTCGCCGTCTATTTGCGAAAACCCGACGCTGATACTGAGTGACAATGTGATATCCGGAGTGACTATGGTTTTCTCTGCGATGCTGACTCGACATTGTTCCAATTGGTGCTTGGCATCCTTCGCATCATTCGCTTTGAATAAAACGGCGAACTCCTTATCCCCAACTCGAGCAAGGCAAAGCCCTTTTGGCTTAGGGAAGTAAGAACGCATCGCTTCTGCGGCGAGCTTTATCATCTTGTCGCCAATCGCTTCACCGTAAGCTCGATTTACGTGGTCAAAGTTATCGATATCGAGCAGAGCTACATAGGTATCGGGTTCGCATGCGTGGTTGTCGATCGCGATGTTAAAACTACTTTTGTTGTCTAACTGAGTCATGAGATCTTTACTGCTCAATTGATGGTGGAGCAGTAAGTTAGACAACGAGACTTCCGTGTAATCTTTGATCATACGTAAAATACTTTGACTGATCGGCAAGGGCGCATTGACGTAAATCACCGCGATTAGCTGGTTACGAGAGTGCAAAGGGATACAGTAGTGGCGTTGGAGTATTTTGAGTTTACGTGCCAATGGATCTGCGTATTTGCTGCTTCGATAAGCCATGGTCTCGGGAGCAAATCGCTCAGCAAGGGCTTTGTCAGAATGTACCCTTGATTTGTTTCCATGATAATCGATGGTACTGAATGAGTGGCTCTCTGCTTGATAAAGGCAGAATTGAATGCCTTTTTGATAGGTAAAGCTATTGAATATGGCTTTTAACTCTCGTTTAAAGCTGGCGAGATTATCAACTTTATTCAGTTGAGATAACGACATGTTCAAGCGGTGAGCTAGGTAGTGTGCGCCAATCCATAATAGAAGCAGTGACCCGAGTACCACGCCAGTTAGCGTAAATTGGTGTGAGCTGGTGAGTATGTCGTGACGATCAGTGCCCGAGACGAATACCCAGTTTAAGCTGTTGTCAGCATCAAATACCGTTATTTTGAAATTATCTTGATAGTAGTATTCGTGTTGGCCGACGGTCTCACCTTGAGAGAGTTGGTGGCTGATGCCTGCATGATAGCTGATGGATTTGGAGCCAATGCGTTTCGGATCAGGATGGAAAACCAGTCGTTCGGTTGCTCTATCAACCACAAATACATAGCCACGGTCTAATGTCTTTAAGTCTCTCAGGCCTTGTGTGGTATGCAAAAGGTCAAACTCAATCCATATTTCTTTGTTCAACTTTTCCGTCGTGTGTTTGATCGCGAAAACCCAACGACCATCGGGTTTTTGATAGATAGAAGAGATGTAAAAACCTTCTACAACACTATCTATTGGATTCCACTGGATGGCATTGATCTGCTCATTAGAAAGAGGCAGGCCACGAGTTGAAATATATTGTTGGGATTGAGGCTGGTATTGAACAATATCGGAGAAGTTAGGTGTTCTCTTAAGAATATTGTCACTGATGTCCCTGAATTTTTGTTCACCGACGGGGCCTGATGTAGATAAGCTTAAACTGGTTTCCAAAAAATAGAGTTTGCCGAATGTGGCTTCGATGTTGGAATTGATGATGGAACTTGCGATACGAATATTTGATAGTGATTGTTCTTTTGCTGTCGTTTCTACTTTTTCAAGTTGAGCTGCAGCAAGGTAGAGCATCCCTCCAGTTAATAAAATAATGTATGGTTTAAAAAGCCGAATTAATGTTTTAGGTAAAGCCATGATATCCAAAGACGTTATAGATTCATTTTTATAGTACGGCCATACTAAACAGTTTTCGTAATCACATCAATGCAAAATGTTCCATATAAAAAATTGAGTTTGTGACGTTCAGCTAATAAAAAAGCCAGTCATAAACATAACTGGCTTCTATGGCTTCGCGTGTTCTATTAAGCTGATTTGGCTTTTAACCTAAACCTAATCAGTCTTGTTTGGCGAATAGTGCAAAATTGCCATTGAAACGGGAGATAACAGCATTTCACCTTCGGCATGACCCGGTTTCACGTTTCTCAAGTTGGTATCACAGATGGTTCCCCAGTCTTGTTGACGGTCACTCGGTAAAGAAAATCGAGCAGGAGCGTTGGTTTGGTTGATCAGATAAATCAACTCGTCGCCATCTTTGCCGATGCCTAAATGTAAGGCTACAGAGCTTAAACGGTTCCAATCATCATGTTCCATGATTGTGCCATCAACACGGCTCCAGAATATACGGTTAGAGTTACGTTTATCGCCACTGAACGCTTTGATAAACGGCACCATGTATTGCTGACGTGCGGAGATCATCTCAGATAACCAAGTCTTGAAATAAGCCTTACGCTCGGAATCTTCCCAGTTGAGCCAGCTAGTGACGCTGTCTTGGCAGTACGCGTTGTTGTTGCCATTTTGAGAATGAGATAACACATCGGCCGTCAAAATATGTGGAATACCGAATGCAAATAACAGGCTAGCCATGAAGTTACGCTTTTGCTTTTCGCGTGTTGCGATAACCAAAAGGTTTTCTGTGTTGCCTTCAACACCATAGTTTTCAGAGCGATTATCACCGTGTCCATCGCGGTTGCTCTCACCATTTTCTTCATTGTGCTTATGTTTATAAGAAACAAGATCTTGCATGGTGAAACCATCATGATAAGTGATGTAGTTGACGGTTAATTTGTACGGCCAGTGTGCGGCACTGTAGATGTCACGAGAGCCCATTAAGCGAGTCGCAAACTCTTTCAAGTAGCCTTGGTCGCCACGCCAGAAGCTACGAGTGATATCTCGCAGCTTATCGTTACACTCATTCCACCCCAACGGAAAATTGCCAACTTGGTAGCCATTTGGCCCGATGTCCCATGGTTCTGCTATTAACTTGGTTTCTTTCAATACCGGATCTTGGGCGACGGCTTTGAAGAAAGCTGCCTCAGGATTGTAGTTATCACCTTCCCGCCCCAGTGTTGCTGCCAAATCAAAACGGAAGCCGTCGACTTGGAACTCACTAACCCAGTAGCGCAGTGTATCCATGACTAAGTTCAGTGCTGGTTGGTGGGTGAGGTCGACCGTATTGCCACAACCGGTGAAGTTCGCGTAATGACAGCCATGCTTAATGTAGTAGCGGCTATCCAGTGCTTTTAGGTTGAAGGTTGTACCACCTTCACCGCCTTCTGCAGTGTGGTTGTAGACGACATCGAGAATGACTTCGATACCGTTGCGGTGCAGTTCTCGAATCGCGGTTTTGAGTTCACTAACGGCGTCTTTCTCTGCGTAGCGTGGGTCTGGCACCATAAACAAATATGGATTGTAACCCCAGTAATTCACTTTCCCCATATCCAATAGGTGGGGTTCATGCATACATGCAGCAATGGGTAAAAGTTGTAGAGAATTGATGTTTTGCTGTTTATAGAATGCAAGCATTTCGGGACTAACTAACCCCAAATAACGGCCTTTTGTATTGGTCGCGACTTCTGGGTGAAGTTGAGATAGGCCTTTAACATGGGTTTCGAAAAGAACGGTCTCTTCGCGGCTAATACGCGGCTTTTCGACATCTTGCCAATCGAACGTATCATCAACTACGAGACACTTCGCCATCGAAAAGCTTTTTTCATTGGTATATGGCGTTGCGTAATCGAGCGGTTCGCTTATTGCTTTAGCGTAAGGGTCGGAAAGTAAGATCGGGTCATTATCAGTTTCAGCAATGAAACCGTATTTTTGTCCCGCTTTAATACCATCAACAAATACATATCTGATATCAGCGTATTCATTTTCCAATTTATAAGTGGTGAACTCATCGTTCTCGTCAAAAAGAGCGAGAGAAAGGGATTTACAGTCAGGGGAATAAATTGAGAAGTTACAGCCAGTGTTACCTAGCGTTGCGCCTAGTGGATAAGGGCGAGCGAGCGTTCTAGTCATTGCTTGATTTCTTGTTCGTTTATCAACATCAGTGAACTATTAGTAAAAGGCTTTGTCCCATTAAGGTCAAGCAACTTCATAGAATAAATTTTGTTGAAAAATAATTCATCGATGAAGTTCAAATTATATATTTGAAGTAGATCTCACTTATGCTGAATAATTAGATCTGTGTGCTGTCTACTCCTCCTAGATTAAGTGATCCAACCCTTTAAAATACCATTCTGTATAAACTCTACTCCCTTCTCATCCCCCTTAATTTAGTTCGGGGTGGAGGAAGTCAAACTTGTCATCCCCTCTTAATATTGGCTCCGTTGAAACGAATCAGGGGAAACCCTAAACCTCTCTATCTTACGCCCACCATTACTGCCTTTGGTTGTCGCAAGAGAGCAAAAATATAAAACCTAAAATAAATCGTCCTTAATGGAGTTAAGAATGAAAAAAGTAAGTTTGATTGCTGCTGCAGTGGCTTCTGCACTTGTCGCTGGTTCAGCGTTCGCAGAAAATGATGTTGCACTTGATGTAACAAGTGGTGACTCTTCAATGGAAGTAGAGGTGAAAAACCCTACTGACGTTATCACTGACGGCTGGGAAGTTCACGGTTACATGTCTTCTAACGTTCGTGTTGTCGACGGTAAAACAGTAGACACTGAATTCGGTAAGCCAGATTACAAAACAGCGGGTACTCACGGTAAGAGTACTAACCAAGTTGAATTTGTAATTAAGAAGCACTCTGAGTACCAAAATGGTGTGTGGGCCGACTACGTTCTTCGTACTGAATATGGTAACGGTAACTCATACGCTTATTCTTCTGAAGGCGGACAAAAGAAGAATGATGATTCTCAGTTCGAAGTAAAAGAAGCTTTCGTTGAGCTAGGTGGCATTTTAGGTGAAGACACTTCTATTTGGGGTGGTCAACGTTACCTAAACCGTGCAGCAGGTCTTTTATCTGGTGAGTTTTGGAAACAATCATCTGGTATTGGTGCAGGTATTCAAACTAAGCTTGCAGGACATACAGCTGGTATCGCTTATGTAATGGCTGATCCTGATGCAGGTTCTGCAGATTCTTACGCGATTGACTGTAAACAAGATGATGGCACTACATCGACAGATCCTAGTAAATGTAAAGTCAAGAAAGATGGTGCAAAAGAAAGACAGACACTCTCTTCTATTGACTTGTACTACTACGGCGTGGATGCGGGTATCGGCAGCCTAGACTTTGACTTTAAATATGGTCAGCAAAACATCAATGGCGGTGAGAACGAAGACGGTATCGGTGCAGCTGTAACGCTTAATACAAGTTACTATGGCCTAGACGGTTGGACTCAAAACGTAATTGCTTACGGCTCTGGCGTAATGAAAAACCGTGGTGTTAACTTCGGTGGTTGGTCTGGTGGCGGTGATAAAGAAGAATCACTATTCTTGACTTCTTACGGTGTGCTTAACATCTCTGAAAAATGGCAGTTAGGTACGGAAGCAGTGTACTTTACAGCTCTTGACCAATTGTTTGGTGCTGACGGTTTGACTCGTTACATGGTTGCTGCTCGTCCTTCTTACAAACTGAACGACAACATTCGCTTAGAAGCTACGGCTTCTTATGCACATGAAGAAGGTGATGAAGGTTACTGGAATCGCACTGGTGATGCTGTAGAGAGCGATATTCTTAACCTAGAAATTGCAACTGCATTTACAGCGAACTCTGACTACTTCGGTCGTCCACAAGTTAAGCCTTACATTAGCTACATTAAAGCTGATGATGAAGCAAGTGCTAAACAAATTGGTATCGATAACGGTAAAGACGAATTTGTATTCGGTGTACACACTGAAATTTGGTTCTAAACCGTTTAAAGTATAAGGCAGCCATTGGCTGCCTTTTTCCGTTTCCCCCCAACAACAACCAATAGTGAGAGAGATTACAATGACAAATAAAAGCTCTATGTTAGCCGTGGTACTAGGTGCCTTGCTAAGCGGTTGTGCTTCCGATGCTCAGGTTCAAACTAAACTCGATGCACCCACTAATGCAGAAGTATGCTGCAGCGATTTTTCGCAGTACCCATACGCACAATTGAATGATAATGAAGATTTAAAGTTTGATATCGACTTGGGATCACCTGTCGGTACATTTACAACAGGTAATAGCCACTTTGCAGCGTTCAAGTTCAGCGAGCGCTCAGGGGAGATGGTCGTTAAGCTATCGAGCTTGATGATCGATGATTCAGTTTTTGCTCCAGAAGCCATGCTTCTAGATGAAAACTTTAAGCCAGTGCAAACATTGAAGTTTGAAGACTTTAAGGTTCAGGCATCCGACGCTTTTACTCGCACGAGTTACATTGAACGCTTGCGTATTGATGCGAGCAAGACACCTTATATTATTATCTACACGCCTGCTGATGAGCTTGGCAATAAGGTGAAAGTTGATCACCCAGCAAAGGTGCGAGCAAAAGAATTTGGTGAGGTGATGCCTATGGTCACCGATCCGGTATACACCAATCAATTAGGTGGTCGTTTAGAGTTAGAAATTAAAACTTTAAAACTTCGCCCTTACCGTGCTAAACCTGCCGTAGCGCCGGTCGTTGCTGTTGCGGCCCCTGCCACTCTGGCAGCGACTGCAACAGCTGTTGTACCTAAGAAAGCAGACACGCAGATACGTGTGCAGCAAGAGACAAAAGACTTCTATTTGTCTGCTATACAAAATGCGGTGAAGTCAGGTGATATACCGAAAGCTTTAGGTTTGTTAGATGAAGCGAAGGCGCTTAATGTTGAAGGTGCACAAGAAGCTTTTGTGCGAGCCGTCAACGCAAAATAGCTTATTAGCTTATTAGCTTATTAGCTTATTAGTTAGCTTAATAACTTAATAGATTAGTAGGCTTAATGGCTTAGCAGCCCAGTATCTTAGTCGCTTAGATAGAGATAGAGATAGAGATAGAAATAAAGATAGAAATAAAGATAGAACGCTCCTTTAAAGGGGCGTTTTTTATATCTGAATTTATAGACACTTCAAGTTTAGAGGTCGTTATGCAATCTGAATTGATTATTATCGATGAGTTCTTTATTCCACAGTTGAATCGAACTCGAACGCTCCGCATTTACCTTCCTGCGGGGTATCACCAAACAGAGCACGCTTATCCTGTCTTATACATGCATGATGGACAGAATGTCTTTGAGAAGTCTACAGCGACGTATGGGATGTGTTGGGACGCACAAACGACACTCGATGAGATGCAAAGGCTCGGTAAGTTATCCGGGTTAATTGTTGTCGCCATCGACAGCAGTCATGAGCTTGATGGCATGGAGCGTTACAATGAGTATTCGCCTTGGCGCGCTAACCAAGAGATAAAAGAGTTGGGTGTTGGTGATGAGCTACTTAAATTTGGTGGTGAAGGGGACGAGTATATAGCGTTTATCTGTCAAACATTGAAGCCTTATATAGACCAAACATACAGAACAAAGCCGAACCGAGAGTTTACATACCTTGCTGGCAGTTCAATGGGCGGGCTAATTAGCTTATATGGTGGCTCACTGTACCAGAATACCTTTGGCGTGCTTGGGGGTTTCTCTCCGGCGTTTTGGTTCAATAAACCCTCATACTTCGAGTATATGAAAGAGTTTAACTTTCTGTCTCCAATGAAAATATATATGGATATGGGAACGAATGAAGCTCGTGAAGAGGCAAGCGTAGATTTTGCTGACGTTTATCTGAGTGGTTCAAGGGCAATGAACACGTTACTCACTCAAAAGCCGAACGTGACGCTGTTTTATCAAGAAGGACAAGGTCATCAACACAATGAACTGGCTTGGTCGTTGCGATTCCCGGATTTTATCGACTTTATTTTTAGACAATAAAAGAAGGCCTAACTCCGTTTTGTCTTCGTAACCGGTGTATTAGGCCTGCTTTTTTATCGCTTTATAGCCGTATCACTTTATACGTCTATAAAGCGATAGGCTTAGTATCAGCAAAGCTAGTCCTTGGCTGCTGACAATTTTTGCTTATTGCGCTTGTTCAACAAGTAGTCCTTGCTCATCAAACTGTTGTGTTGCCTTGCGAAGTCGGGCTTGGCAAACTGTAAATCGCGTAAGATGGCGTTATTTGGCTTTGGCTGAATCTCAAACTGCGCTTGTTTGTCGTTAACCGTGACCTGTTGTTGGTGACTGTCGATCATGATCTCCAATGATTGTGTTAATGGTGTCGAGATGACGGCAACAGACTCATGGTTTATGTCTAGCGTAAGCACCAATGTGATTTCGGGACTTACCGTATCTTCTCGATTTGACTGAATCTTGTAGCGAGAAATACCACGCTCAGATTCAAATGACAGTCGTAGCTGGTTTCCTTGACCAAAAGGCAACGAAGCCACTAATTCGCTCCAACAACTTGGGAAGTTTGGTGTTAGGTGTATCTGATTGTCCAATAAGCGTGGGCAATATCCCAAATAGTCCTGTTGCGCGTTACGAGCGTATTCTGAAACGGACCAGGCTTGAGCAAACGTCCCTGATTCTACAAGGTCGCGGTCACTATCTTGGAAAGCGTCTAAATTCTCACTCATTGTCCCTCTACAGCCTTGTGTAAGGATCTGTTTTGCCAAGTTTTTGGATAGTTGGTAACTGAGATCTTGCTGCTTAAACTTATTGAGCGCCGTAATGGTAAAGCCCGCATTCCACCCCCAGATCGTCCCGTTGTGATAAGCCGCGTCTTTGTGGTACATGGCTTGATTGTCGTGATAAGGATGAAAATCGACATGCTCTTGTTGCAACGAGCAGATCCCCCATGGAAACAATAGCGTTTCGACCGCGTTCTTGACGATGTATTGCTCTCTTTCATTCTGATTCAGCGGACTTTTCTGAGGAATTGAAATCGTCATCAACTGATTCGGACGCACGCTATAATCAGGCACATCACCTTGCGATAAATGGTCGGCTAGGCGATGGTTTTTATCATCCCAAAATTTAGTGGCGAAATTCTCTTTCACTTTTCCGGCTTGGATTGTCCAGCTCTTTTCTGATTCAGAGTCGCCCACCAGAATAGCGAGTTGAATCGCGCAGTTTAAGCTTTCAAACCACAAAGCTTGGATGTCATTGGCTTTAGGGCCGCGAGGAGACCAAGGTGTCATCCCATCAATTTTTGCATCCATCCACGTATCAGGGTGGCGATGTGCCATCAGACTATCTTTATTCAAATAATCTTCATTCAAGCTATCTTCATTCAAGTAGTGTTTTTCGACACCCGTGATGAAACGCTTGAGAGTAGGGTAAATGGCCTTAGCGAACGCCACATCGCCAGAGTAGTTGATGTACTCAAGGGCTTCACGAATCATCCAAGGAGTGCCATCGGTGGTGTTATAAATGATGTTCGTTTTACTCGTCACTCGATTCGGAATTCGCCCGTAATTCGCGGAATTTTCGTCGAGCATCTGCATGGACGCAAAGTTTTCAATGATCTCTTTTGCTTCACTAAACAGCCCATTGACCAAGCTTGTGCCCGACAAGGCGATAAAGGTGTCGCGCCCCCAACAGTCCTTAAACCAAGGTAAGCCAGCCCAAATGCCCGTGCCAAATTCATGGCTAACAAAGGTTCTGCTTGCAAGGCGTGACCACATGACAGCTTGGTTGTATTCAAGGTCGTTGGTCCACAAATAATTATTGGTTAAGAACTCATAAATCCGCTGTTGGTGAAGAACGTGTTCGTTATTTTTGACTGCTTGATTAACCAATGAGCTAGCGGTTTCAAGAGTTTCAGCAAAGCCGAGATAGACGACGAGTTCAGTTTGTTTATCTGACGTCGTGAGCATGAGTTTTGTATTGCTCTCTGAGAGCTGAACTAAGTCGCGAAGTTCAGGGTGAGCGTCTAGCGAGATCTCTCGTGCATGTACTGCATGATTGCTTGCGATGGCGACAAACCTTGGGCAGCCATCTGGGCAAACTTGAGGGTTGAGTTCTAAGACGATGTTTGAGTCTGAAATATGAACTTTAGAGTGCGTTGTCGGTATGTTGAGTTCTGGAATTAGGCTTAAAGCGCTCGGTTTGTTTGATGAAACCGTAAGCGATACCAGTCTAGAACCTTGAATCAGGTTCAGTGACTCGCGGCTATGATCATAGTGATGTTCAATACCATAAGGCGTCAGGCTGGCACGCTCTGCCTCTAACTTGTTATTGAACTTGCCGTCGATATAGCTGGCGAAGGTTCCCAGTATCCAACCTTGGTGGTGACGATATTTACCACCGTTTACATAGCTATAGGTTGCTCCATGATAGTAACCATCGACATTATCCCCAAACACAAACGGGAATGACTGTGTCTCTGAGATGATGAGCTTTTGGAATAGTTGGTCATGTGGCATTGCAAATTCAGGGTGTTGCCAGTGAGGCTGCGACTCTGCTACCTCTATCAGATGTGTGTTTACAGGCTCTCGTTTAGGTGTTGATAGATCATTGTATTCCCCTTTGGTTACGGTGACCGTTGGCGTCGAAGAGCTGAATTGCACTTTCAAGGAGTATTGACCAGCGACAGCAGGAGAGAGCAGTAGATCATTGCCAATGCCTTGTGTATTGATAAGCGGCATTGCTTGTTCCAATTCGCAGAGTGTGGCTTCACTTTCATGCCCTGAAAGTGTCCATTGCTTGGTGCCATCTGAATCCGAAATTTTGAAGCGGTAAAGGTCGGTAGATAAGCATAGGTTTGCTCGATAGGAGCCGTCTTGCTCTTTGAACAATGGGGTGTCTAACCCCCAACCATTGAACGTACCTTTTAGGTAAAGAGTAGGGATTTGCATAGCGAGTTGATTTCCAAAACAAAAAAGGCACAGCATGCGCTGTGCCAAAGGACAATAGGATATTAATATTAGGAACGGTTATTTGGTAATTTGTTTCGCTGCTGTGTCTAGTGCTTCTCTAACGGTTTGCTTACCCTGCATTGCGTTATCGATAGCCGCACCTTCCGCGAACCAGTAAGCGGTCATTTGCGGGATGTTTGGCATGATTTCACCGTTTTCAGCATTTGTCATGGTTGACTTGATGCGATCATCGCTCTCAAGAATCTTTTGGAATGATTTTAGTGTCACCGCGCCAAGAGGCTTGTCATCATTCATAGTTTTCAGAGCGTCGTCTTGGAATAGGTAGTTTTCTAAGAACTCGACAGCAAGATCAGTATTTGGACTCGCAGCATTGATACCCGCACTTAGGATTCCAACAAATGGGTTACCTTTACCGCCATTTAATGTCGGCAGTTCAGCAACGCCATAATTAACACCAAGCTTGTCTAAGTTACCCCAAGACCAAGGGCCATTAATGGTCATCGCCACATTGCCATTGGTGAACTCTGCTTCTGCGACTGAGTAATCCATATTCGGGTTAACTACCCCTTGGTTTACCATATCAACTAAGAATTGAAGGCCGCGAACACCCGCTGCATTGTTAACACCTGTGCTTTTAGCGTCATAGCCTGTTGCTGTTTTTTCAAACGCGAAGGCACCACCAGCAGAGATCATCGGCCATGTGAAGTACGCATTTTTCACATCCCACATGATGGCTTTTTTGTTTTGCTTAGCCATCTCTTTCTGAATGTCAGCAAGCTCTTCCCATGTTTTTGGTGGGTTTGGAAGTAGGTCTTTGTTGTAGATTAGAGAAGGTGCTTCGATTGCTAGAGGGTAGCCCACAACTTTACCGTTGACTGTCACCGCATCCCAACTGAAGTCGACAAGCTTTTCTTTGAATTCTTTACTTGGATTAAGTTCGTGAAGTAGCCCTGATTCTGCGTAGCCACCAAAACGGTCGTGTGCCCAGAAAATGATGTCAGGGCCGCCGCCAGTTGCTGCGTGTTGTTGGAATTTGGCTTCCAGTGAATCTGGGTACTGAACGTTAATTTTTACACCGGTATCTT
Organism: Vibrio sp. 10N.222.49.A3; assembly: GCF_041475145.1. Taxonomy (NCBI): domain Bacteria; kingdom Pseudomonadati; phylum Pseudomonadota; class Gammaproteobacteria; order Vibrionales; family Vibrionaceae; genus Vibrio; species Vibrio sp. 10N.222.49.A3. The sequence goes on along the minus strand of NZ_JBFRVM010000023.1, from coordinate 38,948 downwards.
CTTCGAATTGTTTACCAATTTCAGCAAGACCGGCATAACTTTTATCGCCATTGATCCAGATTGTGATTTCACCTTCTTCCATAGCAAAAGCCGGTGCATTGAAAAGAGCAGCAAGGGTACAAATAGACAGTGTTTTCAATAGAGGTTTCATAGTTTTATTCCATATTAAGAAGGTTATCCATAACGATAATCACTTCTATCAGTTCTTATTATCTGCTGAAAATAATATCGACTAATTTAGCCTTTGAGAAATAGGTAAACGCACCTTTGATATAGTAAAAAGCTATAGCAATGCCGATACAGTGCTGTTTTACAGGCGATCGCCATAGTTTTGTGAAGTGGCGCGTATAGAGAAATGTGAAGGCGGGCTCAAACTATTTTTGGGTGATGAAAGCCATCCAAAACTAAGCGTTAGGTTGCTTAGGTTAAGATGTGAAATGTTGGAGAGAATCGATGGCTTTGGGTAATAAAAAAGGCAAGGAGAACCTTGCCTTTGGTGTGTTGAATTTAACGTATGATTACAGTTTTACAGCAAATGATTCATACGGTGCCAGTTCAAGCTTGGCCGACAACTCAGTGACCGTTTGATAGTTATTGATCAGACAATCAAGCGTCTGAGTTTGGTATTGTTCAGGTATATCCAGTGTCAGGTTGTCGTTTGAGAAGTTACAAACTACAAACAGCTTTTCACCATCCAACTCACGGACGTAGGCGAAAACCTTGTCGTGTTCTTCAAAAACAGGAATGAATGAACCGTAGACAATCGCTGGGTGAGCTTTTCGTAACTCTATCAATGTCTTGTAGTGATAAAATATGGAACTTGGATCAGCCAACGCACTTTCGACGTTGATCTCTGGGTAGTTTGGATTCAGCTCAATCCAAGGTGTTCCGTCAGAGAAGCCTGCATTTGGTTGGTTGTTCCAATGCATGGGTGTTCTAGCGTTGTCACGGCTGTTCTCGTGAATGGCGTCCATCATGTGTTCATGAGTAACACCTGATTCCGTTTTTACTTTATAGAAATTGTGCGTTTCAATATCTTTATATTGGTCTAGATTGTCAAAAGCGACATTGGTCATGCCAATCTCTTCACCTTGATAAATGTAAGGTGTGCCTTTTAAGAAGTGCAAACACGTCGCCAGCATTTTTGCTGACTCAACTCGGAAATGTTTGTCATCACCGTATTTTGAAACCAAACGTGGCAAATCGTGGTTGTTCCAAAAAAGGGAATTCCAACCACCATCGGCCAGCTCTAGCTGCCACTTGGTCAGCACATTTTTGAACTCTCGAAGATCAAGCGGAATAGGGTTCCATTTGTCACCGTTTTCCCATGTCAGGGTAATGTGCTCAAATTGGAATACCATAGAAAGTTCATTTCTATCTTGTCCACTGTATAGCTTGGCTATTTCTGGAGTCGCGCCCCAAGTTTCTCCTACGGTTAACAAATCCTTGTTACCAAAGGTCGCCTGATTCATTTGTTGTAATAGCTTGTGCAGCCTTGGTCCGTTACCAGTGATTCCTTTATCGATCTCTTTACCAATAAGATCAATCACATCTAAGCGGAAGCCGCCGATGCCAAGGTCAATCCACCAGTTCATCATAGTATGAACTTCTTCTTGAACCTTCAGGTTTTCCCAGTTCAAATCTGGCTGACGTTTCGAGAATAGATGGAAGTAATATTGTTGTGTGAGTTCATCCCACTGCCAAGCACTTCCGCCAAAGATAGAACCTTGGTCATCTGGTGCACTGCCATCTGGTTTTGCATCGCGCCAAATGTAATAGTCTCGATACGGATTGTCTTTTGAAGAGCGTGCTTGCTCGAACCAACGATGCTCATCTGACGTATGATTGACCACTAAATCCATAACAATCTTAATGTCACGTTCTTTCGCTTCATCCATCAGGCGTTTCATCTCTTCCATCGTGCCAAACTCTTCAGCTATCGCTTGGTAGTCGGAGATGTCGTAGCCGTTATCGTCCATTGGAGATTGATAAACAGGAGAGAGCCAAATGACATTAATGCCTAGTTCTTTGAGGTAATCGAGTTTGCTGATGATTCCATTTAGGTCACCGATACCGTCATTATTCGAGTCTAAAAAGCTACGCGGGTAAATTTGGTAGACCACTGCGTCATGCCACCATTTCTGTTCCATCTCAATGTCCACTTAATAAGTTAATTGACCTTACTATAGTGATTTCATCTTACACTGGGAAATAGCATTACTAATGCTCTCTATAGAAAAATCCTATATCATGAGTTCTATCCATTGTACGCTGTGTTCAGTGGTTTAATTTGTTGAATTTCTAACCTCGCATTTTGTGATCGAATGCAAACTAAGAGAATCCTATGAACAAGCTATACCGATACTTTCTGATGGTTGCGCATACTGGCAGCATTAAAGGTGCCGCGGAAAAGCTGAATATTAGCCAGCCCTCCTTGACCGCTGCGATCAAGAAATTAGAGAGTGATGTTGGTGTGGCTATTTTTACTCGTAAGTCAAAAGGCGTTGAGCTTACCGAGTACGGGTTGTTGTTTCGGGAGTTTGCACAAGAACAGCAAGAAAAACACCTGTCTTTAATGCACCGCTTTACCGACATGCAGCAGCGCCAATCCGGTAAATTGAAGCTCGGCACCGGGGAAGCTTGGTGGGAACAATTTGTTTGCAAGGCGGTTGAGGAATACAAGCAACAAGAAAAAATGGGCTCGCTACATTTGGAGTTCGGTAACAACTTGTCTTTGATGCACCACTTGGTTCAAGGCGATATCGACTTGTTTGTTGGCCATGAAATCTATGGGCTGCATGAGCGATGCAAAGTGACGTTTTACCCACTCTTTCAAGACAAAGAAGCGGTGTTTGTTCGAGCCAACCATCCGTTGCTAACGAAGAAACACTTAGATCCGAGTTTGTTAAGGCGTGAGACATTAGCATTTCCAATACTCCAAGTGACCCCCGATCATTCTCGACATAACTCTGTACTGTCTGATCACGTAAATTCACAGCCTGGCGGGCGTGATACTGAGGTGGTTGGGCGAGATGTCTATGACGTTGACTCTCTTTTTGCGAGCTTAGATATGTTAAGAATGTCTGATGCTGTCATGCCATACAGTCATAAAATGTGCGATTGGATGAAAGACAAAGGCTTCGAAACCTTATTGATTGATGACTCTAAGCTAGGAAACGTTGGCCTCTACGCGAAACAGGGAGCGGAAGACCTCAAGATTAAGGCGTTCATTGAGATCTTACAAAAAGCCAACTTTGATTAAGCTAGAAGCCAGAAATGCGGAGAAAGTAGGGATGCGCTGTGGCGTTAAGGCGATTAGCATCATCGACTGGTGCTCAGGGCGGCTAATCTATTGATTCTGAACGTTGTAAGCCGTACTAGCCATTTGCCTACCCTTTGGTCTGGTGACCTGTTTTCTTCGCAAACTTTTGCATAGCCTCAGCAAAGGTTGTTGCCCCACCTTTGGCTTGTACCTGTACTACCTTATACCCCAATTTTTCTAGCGCTTGGCGCTCTGCTAAAACAGCGTCATCGTCTTGCTGACTGCCCTGTGCTGGCTGATGAAGGTAACACCCTTCGAGTTGACCATCTTCGACCAGTTGGTGGTGTTTCAGTGCATTGATATCAAAATTCATAGTCAGTCTTTTCGTTTAAATGGGGGATACCTGCGGTAAAGCCCGCAAGTATCTATAATTCGATTGTTTGTACCATAAGGTATTTTAACAATAAAAAGCGAATGGAAAAATAGTAAACCAGTGGAATGTAATCGGGAGCTGTTTGCATCAGAAATGGATGAAAATGAGTTAACCAGTACAACTAGTTCAAAGGTGGACAATAACGTATTTACTAATCGCATTGAGTAAGTGAAGTGTGGCGATTCATATCAATACCTCATGGCTTTCGTGACCACGCCCTTATCTGCTCAATTTCACCTTCATCGATATTTAAAGACTGGAGGAATTTGAGATGTCCTAGTGGTTCCATCTGCTCAAAGCGTTTGTGCCAATTGATCATATCCTGTTCATCCATTCCTGACTCCTTAAGTATTTCTGTCCAACGCTCTTTGGTGAGTAGGCCTTGATTAAGAAGTTCAGGCTCTTTGAGTAACGCCATAATTGACTGTTGCTGCTGGCGCAACTGTTGAATTTCTTGATCGAGGGCAGCGAACTGCTGTCTTAGTACTACATCTCTGTTTTCATCCTGAGATTGGTGTAGCAGGCTCCCAATCTCACTGACGGGAATACCATAAGAGCGATAGGCAAGTATTGATCTAAACCTTTCAAGTTCTCGCTCTCCATATTGGCGATAACCGTTAGACGCTCTAACTGCTGGAGTGATTAGCCCCTTTCGCTCGTAGTAGAGAACCGTTGTTCGAGATACCTCAAGTTGCTCACAAAATTGTTTGATGCTCAACACTTAGGGCTACCCTCTTTGGTTGTTTGATAGTGAGACAAAATCAATGGAATCAATGCACTAATAAGAATAATCAGTGCGCCAATCATTGACCATAAATCAGGAATTTCAGAAAAGACAACTAAGCCAATGATAAGCGAATAGATAATCTTTACATACTCAACATTGGCAATGATGTTGGCTTGTGTCCATTTGTATGCAGAGATACCAACATACTGAGCAAACGAAGAGATGATGCCAACTAACAGCAGTAACATAAAGTCTTCAACAGTTGGCGTGCGCCATAAGTAAAGGGTTGGTATTAATGTAATCAAACCAATTGCCAGAGCTTGGTATGCCATCAATGTTATCTTTGGTTCGCTCTGTGCCACTTTCCTAACACACACTACCGCTACCGACGCGCCTAGTGCGGCAATCACGCCAGATAAAACATAAAGGCTATGGCTTGCAGCAAAGGTCGGTCGAACAACCGTCATTACCCCGATAAATCCAACCACAATCGTGAAAATTCGACTGCGGGTTATCTGCTCTGCCAATACGAAATGAGCGATTAGAGCCACAAACAGTACCTGCAAGAAACCGAGTGCTGTTGCATCAGCAAATGGAATATTGCTCACTGAAATAAAACCAAAGTATAGAGCGGTAAATGCGCCCATTATTCTTAGTAGGTGAAGCGATATTTTGTTGGGTCTAAATAGCACATCGATATTTTTGCTAATCGCAGGCATGAGCAACAACATAAAGATGAACTGGCGGAAGAAAAGGATCTGAAAGGTGTCATAGTCTGTACTGAGTTGTCGAACAAATACCCCAACGATAGTAAATAGTGCTGTAGATATTAGGGCAAGAGTGATCCCTTTCATTGTCGATGGTAGATGGTCGAAGAGCTGATATATCTTTGACTGCTGTAAGTCTCGTAATTGGTACACCGGAATGTGCCTCTTTAGTCATGATAAGTATAAGGCGAATCATTCTAAAGTCGTCACCTGTAGACAGGTCAAGTGATAGGAGTCGTCAGCGACAAAAAGTTATCCCTTTGAAAGATGAAAGGGGTATTTGAGCTAGAAAGCAACGCTGATTGAAATTTAGACTAGTAAGGTTTTGGACAAAGACGATTTAGCGCATCGCACTAAACCGTTCTTTTTAGATTAGAAAAAATACCTTGAAACCTTAAACGTTAGCTTACTCTGCCATAATCTTATCGTAACTATATTGGCACGAACCACATTTACCTTCGTTGTATTGATCTTCTATGCCTAATGACGTGTCACATATTTCACAAAATTTATATTCCATTTCATACTCACACGCCACACACTTATCTTCACTATATATATATGTGTGTTTTCCGCACTCATGGCATGAATCATAAGGAGAATCCCCACCATCCATAGCATTACTAATTGCTTCACCAGACAATGAGTCATCAATACATTGCTCAATTACATCATCAAATGAAAAATCAGTATTACATGACCTACAATGCAAGTTAACACAGGGGTGACAATCATCGGGATATGGAGCTTCGATTAATGACGAGTGACATGAATTACAACGTAAATATTTTAATGACTCTTTAACTGCGTCGTACTTCCAATCTATTTTTTCGATTGATGCAGTACATAATGCTTCTTCAGCAGAATAAACTTCACTTACTTCAAGTAAAGTTGCCCACGCTTCATCACCTAATGTTTCTTGTGGATCTTTTTCTAAGTATTCGGTTAGGAAATCTCTAATCAGTAAAAATGATTTTGCAACTATTTCACGAACGGTATCTGGCGACTCTGAAGTATAGTAATGTTCAAGAGCATTCCTCAGTTTATTAATTTCATTAAATCGGTTCCAATCTACTGATACTTTCAAGCTTTTAAACCGCTCTTGAATTGAAAAGACATCAACTGTTTTATGCCCTTTACCTTCGAAGACGATTTTTCCATCATCATTTTGGATAGGCCTAATATTTTGTTTTATTAAAAGTTCTTTATTATCTTCAGGAGATAACAGGCATAGTTTCTCTTTGTATAGAAGTAAAATTCCTGCTGAAATGTTTCGAACAGCAGAAACACTTCTTCTATCATCTGCACTTTCATAGTCTTCAATCCCTATTTGAATTGAATCTATCGCATTTTGGATTATACTCAAAACTTCTCCTTTTTAACTCTTTGCCAACACTTGTTCAATGGTCAAACTTGAACCTAGCTCAGATTCTGTATCATATTCTAAACTTGCATCTATATATAAACGGAAGATAAATGACAATTTAACAACATCGCTATCTATCTCAATATTATATATTGATCTTATAGATTCTATTTCATCTACATGTTGCTTAAATTCTATTAAATCAATTGTTACGACTAAATCAACTCTACGCATCTCGTAGAAACAACTAATATAGACACTTTTTTCTGGAAGGCGACTAACGTAATGAACAGTTGGGTCTTCGACTCCCTCGAAAATATCAGGAACAATTTCGATTACATCGGTTAATTTATCAGTAAATACTTGCGCACCTAATAAATCTCCAATGTCTTTGTTTTTCATATTCTTAAGGTAACTTTCTGTTTCTTCAATCAGAAAGCCTTCTAAGTCATCAAGTATTTCTTCACGGTTAAAGGCGTGCTCAATTTTATCAACATTCTCTTTGATAAAGTCGAAAATATTTAAGTACGGCTTGATAGTTGCTGTAACTCCAATTTCATCAATATCTTTTTGCAAATCGTCATTAAATGATAAAATCTTATTTTTCTTTTCGAAGAAATCATGCTTGTTGTTTGTAATGAAGGCAATTTCACCTTCAATATTCTGAGCTTTTAAATAACTCAAAAATGAAAGCCAGATCAAAGTATCACGGTAACCTTTCTCTTCACCAGTAAATGGTTTAACTAATTTTAATGCTCTATCAACAACCTGTTCATGCGGAACTTCATCGTATGAGATATTTTCGATGAAATTAACTTTACTATTTAATATTGATTGAACGTCATACTTTGTAATCCCCAATTTTTCAAATGAAAAATCAACATCTTGTTTATTAAGTTTATTGACTCTGTTGATCAACCTATCAATCTCTGTTGTTGTTTCCAACAACTCTCTCTCACGAATATTATTAACTTCCTGAGCGACTAAGTTAGACAACAAAAGGCCTAATTCTTCATTATTTAAGTAATGAAACAATAGTTTAAAATTTGCATTATCTACGAACCAATTATTGTAAAATGCATTTGTGTCTAAAAAAACTTTCATGAACATCTTCTTTGAGTGAAACTACGAGTCAAGTAGAGAGGGCTAATGTTGAGGTCATTCATTATGAAACTCAACCAGTATTCATTTATAGTGTGAATCGAAAGCGACTTTTAGGAGAAACTTCAGCAATTTTCCATATAACAACCCAAACACATGGATTAGATTAATTTGATCCATTCTAGAGCGTTCGAGCAAAGCAGTTCGGGGCTCTGAGAAGTTTTGGGGCAAAACCAAGCAATAGCCACTCGCCAGACCTGCTTAGAGCGTGCTTTGAAAACCAACGACCGTCTGAATTTTACTTATCCGAAGACGACGTTAAGTACTTTTTTTGTATTTTAACGCCGTCATTGCTAGTCACTTTTAGTACGGTTGATTAAAGGGGTAACACCCAAGCGAAAGCGGCTAGGGGGTTTAATTCTGCACTGAAGTAACCGACACCATTTTCCACATACAGCGTCTGTTGTTGGACGCCTTCAATATGTTCTTTGAGCGTATAGCTTCCGTCAGCAATGCCTAGTTTTTGAATAACCTCTTCCGTTACCTTCAACTGAATATGGTCTGTTTTGCTTTGGCTGAAGTTAGCAGTGGCGATAACCAGTTCTTGATTATCAAAACGCAAGAAAGCATAAACAGAATCACTTAGCTGATTGGATTGGTGTAAATCTTGGTACGCTCCGGTCATCGATGAATGGTTCAATGAAAAGGTCATCACTTGTTGATAGAAGAGTCTGAGTTGCTTTTCGTCATCGTTGAGCTGCCCACCATCGAACTTTCCTCCGTTCATCCATTTTTGATGTTGAGGAACACCGATGTAGTCAAATATAGACGTGCGAGAAGGTTGCCCAAAACCTGCGTTCTCCGCACCCGGTTCGCCGACTTCTTGCCCGAAGTAAATCATGGTGGGAGAGCTACTTAATAGCGCACTGACTAACATGGCTGGTTTGGCAATGTGTGGGTTACCAACAAAATCAGGAGACGCGACACGCTGCTCATCGTGGTTGTCTAAGAAGTGCATCATGTGATGTTCGATGTCCATCATTTGATGCTGGATCTCAGGGATGACTGCCGTTGAAGCCTTACCTTGCATGACTGCTTTTAGGCCGTCGTAAAGATCGACTTTGTCATACAGATAGTCCATTTTACCCATGCGAATGTAATCACGATAAAGGTCCGGTTGATACACTTCCGCCATCAAAAAGGCGTCTTGATTCTTTACTTTTATTGATGAATTGAGATAGCTCCAGAATTCGACCGGTACCATTTCTGCCATATCGTAGCGAAATCCATCGACGCCTTTTTCTAACCAATATAAGGCGATGTCTCGAAACTTAATCCATGAATCCGGCACATCAACGTGCTGCCAGAAATGGTAGTGGGCGAGGTGATCACGCATCGCGTAATCGTCCGGTAGTTCAGGGAAGTCTTTTGAACCGTCTGGTCGCACGCCATAGTTAATTTTTACGGTTTCATACCAATCGTCGAAGTTGGGTTTGCTCAAGCGCGATCCGTTTCCTGTCCATTTGGCTGGGGACTCAACAAATGGTGAGGCTAAATTCGGGTGTTGTTCGCCACCAAGAGGAATGAACGCAGGGTCGATCTCGGGCAGTTCAAATGTGCTGTCAGGAATGTAATAGAAGTTATTGTTGCGATGATACTCAACAGTCGTGTCATCTTGATCGGCAAAGTCACGTACGCCTTCTGGATTATTCAAGCCTTGGTAATTACGGGCAATGTGGTTAGGGACGATATCAATGATGACTTTCAAACCATTGTCATGGCTTCTTTTGATCAAGGCTTCGAATTCCTGTAAACGCTGCGCTGGATTGTCAGCAAGATCTGGGTTTACGGAGTAGTAATCTTTGACGGCATAAGGTGAGCCAGCCCGTCCTTTTACAACGCTTGGATGATCGTCTGAGATGCCGATGTGCTTGTAGTCGTTGATCACAGCATGATGTGGTACTCCGGTGTACCAAATATGAGTGATGCCGAGTTCTCTAATTTCTGTCAGCGCTTTATTGGTGAAGTCACTGAACTTGCCCACGCCATTTTGTTCAATGGTTCCCCAAGGTGTGTTCTGTGTATTCTGATTGCCGAACAAACGGGTAAAAACTTGATAGATTGAATGTTTCTTGTTGTACATACTTATATTCCATCTCGAGAAGTGGAGCTGTAGGGCTTTGTCGTTGAAGCTGTGGTAGACGTTATATTTGATATAGAAGTTATCGTTAGGAGGCTAGCTTAATCAGAATGCGGCTTTATCCTCCTTGGGTAAGAAAATCGGGGCGTAGTTGCTGTGGTATGTGAGCGGCTGCTCAAAAAAAGGGGAGGTTAATACCTCCCCTCGCTCTTCCCCAAAAAAACAGGCTCGTCTGTGATGATTATGTGAATGTGAAGCTTATTGTTTCGTCACAGATACCACGGCTTTTTCTGCGCTGTCATTGAGTTGATGAATCGCATTCAGTGTGAATGTGTAGTTGCCCGCTTCGGTTATATTCAACTTACAGTCGCCTTCGCTGCCAATGTTGATCGAGCCCTGAGCTAAGTCGACGGAGTGACAGCCAATATCCAAGATACCCCAAGTAGAGCCACCAAACTTGAAGCCATATTCACCCACAGCCAAAGCGTCAGTGACAGAGTAAACGCCGTTACCAACGAAGTTCATCGCCCAAGCGTCCGTCGGGTTCCATCCGTTCATTGCACCACGTACATAGACGGTCGTTTTGCCATATGGCGGAATCTTAGATACGTCCTTTTGTGAGTTATCAACCGATAACCCAGCACCTTGTGACGCGCCTTGAGTTTGCACAAATACTGCGGTGGTTAATGGCGGTACGGTGAAAGTCTCAGCGGAAAAGGTGGCGCCTTTCACGATGTCATCGGCAGAGTTCTTCTGAATAGTATGGAGTGTAAAGCCCGTCGCTCCCGTGATTTTGAATGATTGAGATTTACTCGTTGAGTTTACAACAACCACAATCGCATCAACGGTAGTATCTAGGTCTTTGCCTGTGGAGATTCCGTCATCAATAGACATCACGATCAGGCCTTCGATTTGATCTTTGCCCACATTGCGGAAGTCGACACGCTTCATGACTTCTTCTGCTGTGTCTAAGCGGAACAGTTCACTTGAGCTGCGGATTTTTAACAACTCTAGGAATTGCTGCTTGGTTAGGTCAATATCCTCTTTTGCAGGTTTGGCTGTGCTGTCGGCAATGATGGTTTTGATGAGTTCCCAGTTGGCACCATCTTTGTCTTCACGAGGTAAGCCAACATTCCAGTTATTGCCAGTACCATCAAACATCACACGGTTGTACCAATCGCCAGAGTCGTAAGAATCACGCTGCATCGATTTAGAACGTAACAGTTCAGACCCCATGTGGATGAACGGGATGCCTTGGCCCAACATGACGGTCGAGAGCGATACCGACTGCATACGAGCTCGTTCAGCAGAGCTTGTGCCTTCGGCGATTTTGTAAGCGTTGTTATCCCAAAGAGTTTGGTTGTCGTGCTTGGAAACGTAAGAGATGTTCTCTGACGGCATCTTAGTGTAACCCGCGGGTGCGCCGTTGTAGTCGACGTTTTTGCCCAGTTTGGTATCGCCTTTGTAATCCAGTAATACGTATTCAGCTAAGTTACCCGCCATGCCTAAGCGCACAAGATCTTGGTTGTGTAAACGACCGTTGACTGAATCTTGATCAACTTTGGTTTCTTCGTTGGCAAACGCGGCGTTACCGAAGCCTTGGTTAAATCGAAGTGGGTGCTTACCTTCAGAATCGACACCACCATCAAATGGGCTACCGCCTCGCACTGCATCACGCAAACGGTCAGAGAAGGTGCCAATTTCGGTACCTGCCATATTGATCTGGTTGGCTTGTTCGAAGCGAGCGTTGTTTGCTACTTCGCCAAAGTCCCAACCTTCGCCATAGAACAGGGTATTTGGGTCGATCTTGCGCACTTCTTTCAATGCCTCGACCATCACGCTTTTTGGCTGGTGGCCCATTAAATCAAAGCGGAAACCATCAACCTGATAGTCGTCAGCCCATACCTTGAGTGAGTCGACCATCAACTTACCCATCATTAGGTTTTCAGTTGCGGTGTTATCACAACACGTTGAGCTTTCCACGCCACCAGTGTTCACATTCAGGCGGTGATAATACCCAGGGACGATCTTATCCAGTACGGACTTATCGTTCACGCCAGACGCATTGGTATGGTTATAAACCACGTCCATGATCAGTTTCAGATCCATGTCGTGCGCAGCTTTAACCATTTGACGGAATTCTAGAATACGTTTTGAACCGTTAGGATCTGTCGCGTAACTTCCCTCTGGAACGGTGTAATGAAATGGGTCGTAGCCCCAGTTGAAACTATCTAACATACGCAGATCGTTCATTAGAGCTTGGGCATCGCCTGTTGAAGAGTTATAGCTGTTGAGTACGGCTTCGATGGTTTTGTTTTCATCTTCGGTGCCGCATAAAGTCGCTGTTGGTTTTACGTTACAGAGTTTGCTAACGGTGTCGGTGATATCCACGCGGCTCGCATCATCTTCATTGATGGTAGCGATATCGAATGCAGGTAAGATATGAAGCGTAGTTAAACCGGCATCTTTCAGAGCTTTCAAATGTTTTACTGACTCACGATCGGCTTCTGTTAGCGCTAGGTACTTGCCGTTTAAGCTTGCTGTACCTAACTTATCACTGAAGCTAAAATCACGAAGGTGTGATTCGTACAGTACGTGGTCTTCGTCTTTCTTCACCGTTGGGCGCTTATACCCAGCCCAACCTTGTGGCATCAGTGTTGAATCATCAAGGTCAATCACTTGTGAGTATGCTGAATTCTTCGACAAGCCGAGTGAGTATGGGTCGGTCACAAGGCGAGTTTCGATATTACCAGTGGTTGGGTGGTAGACCTTCACTTGGTAACGGTAATAACTATTCACGGCGTTAGAAATTGAATCCGTTGCCCAAATTCCTGATTCCAAGCTTTCCGTCATTGGGATCACTTTTGAACTTTGTCGGTCTTCGCTGTAGAGGACGAGTTCAACATCTTGCGCAGTAGGAGCCCAAAGTTTGAAGGTCGTCGTGTTGCCTTCCACAATCGCCCCCAGTGTTTCTCCCATTGCGTTACCCGTCTCTTTGTTGGCAAATACAGCATCAAGTACGCCGGGCTTTTGAACTTCAGTTGAAGAGATAACGTCGCCACTCGCATTGTACGCAACAACAATGATCTGAGATTTCAAGATGGTCCGCAGCGTGCTGGTGTCAACATCAATTGATAAAGCGGGTAGGCTTGCTAGATGACGGAAGCGTTCTTTTAATGCAGAGGATAGCTTGCCATCTTTCTTGAGTTCAACGGCCTGCCCACCGACGATCGCCTTATCATCGTTTATCGTGATGCTGTTATCGAGTGCGTAGAACAACTTGAGAGAATCGGCACCGTCTGCTGCTTCCCAAGCGATCGTCTTTGAGTCCAACCAATGTGCCTTCTGGCCATCAATCTTAACTGGGCGTTCTGAAATCGGTTCGTAGTACAGCGCGCTGCTGCCATGGAAACCGAATACAGATTGAGATTGACTCAGTTTGGTGAGATCAATTTTCGAGTTGGCGCTGCCAAACGCCTTATCGCCGCCATTATGCAAGATGAAGTTGATGCACTTATGAGGGTCGGATGCATCTGGATCGACTTTCAACACGTAGTAGGCGCCATAGGTATCATTGATGCCCTTGAATTCATAAGGTACGTCCCAGTCAGTCCCATTGTTACCTAATCCCATGCCGACTAAGTCAGTGCTCGTACAACCTTCACCATTCCAAAGGTGAAGCCCCCAGCCGTCGTAGGTCGAGCCAGAAGCGCGAGCCGCTGCAACATCACGTTTGTAATAAATAACAACTTCGTTTTCAGCGGCTTTATATAGACTATTGCTGTCAGAGTTTGTTTTGCTAGTGTCGCTTCCACAGCCTGCTATCAAGGTCGCGGTGACGAGAGGCAATATCGCCTTGGCTAAAGCTGAACGTTTGAAGTTGTTTGTTTGCGCAATATTGAAGCTCTTTGTTTTTGCAATCTTCAAGGCACTTTGTAGAATCTCGTGTTTATTGGTATTTATTTCGTTCACGTTTTGATATCCATATTTTTTACGAAGATGAATATCCTAGGCTTAACGATGCTCCACTATTTGTGACGCTTATGTATTAAGTTATTTTTAATCCGTAAAAATAGGAAACCTAGTGTCGATATCACGGATTGTGGTGGTTAACGCGCTTTTTTATTGGTTCAATAGCTCATAAAATACAGTTGGTTAGCCATAGGCGTAGAAGATAGGAGTAGTCGCTAGGGGTGATAACTACGCCTTATTTATGTGAGCTTAGTGGCACTTCACTCGCAGGTTGTTTTTTCTATCAAAAAAAGTTTGTACTCATTCGCCTCAAATAGCCTTAGTGAGTCTTTAATGTGGAATGGTGACGCTATGTTGTTCATTATCCAAAGGAGTTGATGTTGTCTTCATCTATTCAAATCGCTATTACTTATCTGGTATTGGTAGCGGTATCTGCGTTGTTTTCAGAAAGTTCAAAAGCGCTCTTGGTGTGGTATTTAGTTATCGGAATAGTGACGTTTTTTGTGTACGCGAAGGACAAGAGAGCGGCAATCAATGGTAATTGGCGTGTACCAGAGAAAACTCTGCATATTTTTTCTGTTGCTGGTGGTTGGTTAGGGGCGTTAATTGCTCAAGATAAACTGCGTCATAAAACGCAGAAGCAACCATTTATATTTGTATTTTTCGTGACGGTGTCACTTAATTTTGTGGCTTTTGTCTGGACGTTAACGCCGAGCGGGCAGGTGACATTTGGTCAATGGCTAAGCGAGATTATTAAGCTCTTTTAAAGAAACGGATGGTTAGCACCTGAGTACTAACCATCGATAGGTAAAGTGAGTCGATTAGAGCATCGGAATCGTTGATGCTAACAGCAAGCCCGCCATAGCGTAGTTGAAGCTTTTGATGCGGATTGGTGTTGTTAGCCAATGCTGGAGCTGTTTACCTGCCGCTGTCCAGAATGTCACAGAAGGTAAGTTGGCTAGTGTGAAGATACTGGCGATGATCGCGAGCTCCCACCATGAACTGCCACTGCTATACACTGAAATAGCCGTCAGCGCCATTGACCAACCTTTCGGGTTCACCCACTGAAAACTGGCTGCGCCGATGAAGGTCATTGGTTTAAAAGCCTCAGTACTTTTCGCTTTGCCGCTCAATGCTATCTTAATCGCAAGGTACACGAGGTAAGCAAGACTCAGGTATTTCAAGATTTGGTGAGAGACCGGATAGGCGTTAAAAATCCCCATTAAGCCGAAGCCAACCAATAGCAACATGGCTGCAAACCCCAGAGCAATGCCAAGCATGTGCGGAATGGTACGAGCAAAGCCAACATTGGCTCCTGATGTCATGAGCATGATGTTATTTGGACCTGGTGTGAAGGTCGAGACAAACGCAAACAAGGCAAGTGCGCTAAGTTGTTCTAAAGGCATTGTGATTCTCCAGCAGTAAAATGAACGAAGTGACTGACCGGTCATGACTTTCACGTGTTGAGAAACATAGTAGGTGGAAAGTGAGGCAATTATGTGCTTTTATTTCCTCAATTATCACTTAATGCACAATAATAAGTACTTATGGATAGATTTGACGAAAGGATATTGCAAGAGCTTAAATTGGACGGCAGAATCTCCAACATTGAGCTTTCAGAACGTATAGGATTGTCGGCTTCAGCGACCTTAAGGCGAGTACAGGATCTCGAGCGTAAAGGGATCATTCAAGGTTACCGTGCGGTTCTGGATAATGGACTGATGGGCGTTGGCTTTATTGCTTATGTTTCGATTGGCTTATCGAGCCATAGCAAAGCGGCTCAGCTAGAGTTTGAACAGCACGTCAGTATGGAAAAAGAGGTGGTGGAGTGCCACAACATTACTGGTGCCAATGAGTACTTGCTAAGGGTAGAAACAAAAGATCTACCGGGCTATAAGAAGTTTCATGCCGATGTGCTTGGGGAATGTGCTCAGGTGCAATCTATTACGACTATGGTTGTGATGGACACCCCCAAAGATGAACGTTAGTCGAGTTTTATTTCAGGAGAGGCGCAGTGCCAAATACTAACCAGTTGTTGTTGTTCTTAGATGTGGTTCAACAAGGGTCGTTTACCAAAGCGGCAACTTTACACGATATGGACAACTCATCGCTCTCTAAACAGATAAAAAAGCTTGAACAAGATTTAGGTGTTCAGTTGCTCAACCGTTCTACGCGTTCGTTCTCGTTGACGTCGGCAGGGGAAGATATTCTCGCGCAAACCTATGTACTGAAAGATACTATTAATCAGATTCAAGGCATTGCCGACTCGTACCAATCTGAGCCCAAAGGTGTGTTACGAATTACGTCGCCGATCTATTTTGGTCAGCAATACTTGCAACCTATTATTACTCAGTTCATGAGAAAGTATCCGGATGTTCAGATTGTGCTGTCACTAGACGACAAGATCGCGAACATTATTGCAGGGCAATTTGATATCGCGTTTCGCTTCAGTAAGCTTGTTGAATCCAATTTGATTGCCAAGAAGATTGCCGACAGTAACTTCATGCTCGTTGCATCGAACGACTTTGTGAAAGAGCACGGTGAGCCAAAGACGCCACAAGATTTGCTCTCCTTACCTGCAGTTATCTATACCAATGGTGATATGACGGTCGATCATCTACGTATCAGTGAAGAGCCGCATGGCAACACTTTCCAAAGCCTGACGATTCGTGGCAACTATAAGGTGAGTGATGTTCGCACCATGGTGTCTTGCGTAAAAGATGGCTTAGGTTATGGCTTCCTTGACCAATCAAACTTGTATGCCTCAATGAAAGAGTTGGGCTTGGTTACGTTACTTCCTGATTATGCAATCTCGACGGTTGATACGGCAATTTATGCTGTGTATCCGCATCGTAAGCAGACCAAATTGGTGAAAGAGTTCATTACTACGGTTCAAGACTATATTGGCTCTCCGACCATTTGGGAGAAGATGCAGCAAGGTTAGTTGGAAAGTCTAGGCCATAAGCTGCTAGATAAGATAGATAAGATAGATAAGATAGATAAGATAGAATAAGTAACGCCCCAAGACTTATAGATAAAAAGCGAGCGGGATCACAGCATTAATGGAGTGCTGACGGATAGATACTCGTAGGCTTTTTATCATTATGTATTCCTGAGATACTGAACAAAATTCATTTTAGGGCGGATCGTTTTAATAACTGCGCTTTTCCCTGTCATTCAAACATACTGCTCGCTATAGGTTGATTGCTTTCCTGTGTAGGGTGCTATTAGCCGAGTTAGGATAAAATATTTTATGAGTACAATGGGAATCGCAATTGGTGCGACCGCTCTTTCGTTAATACTGATTGCTGTTTGGTTGGTCTCTTTGTCGCTAAGAAAAAAGCGCTTGGAACAAGAACGTAAAGCTCGCGCTGTCGCTTACCGAAAAGCGATTGAAAAAGCACGTATCCAAGAGCAAAAAGATCGTCAATTTAAGGCTGAAACAGGGCATGTGCCGTCGATTTTATATTTGGCGAAAGAGGCCGAACGAGTCAATCTTAAGGAAGCTCTGTATTGGTACGATAAAGCTGCCCATTTAGACAATGTCAACGGCATGTACGGCATTGTGCGTCTGAGTATGAAGTGCAAAGAAGACCTAATTTTAAGAGAAAAGGCCAATTTTTGGCAGTTAGCGATATCAGCACTGGATAATGATCCGCTTGCAAAATTCGAGGTGGGTAAAGCACTCGTGTTTGGTCGCGGAGTTGAGAAAAACCTTCCGAAAGGCAGCGCCTATATTGAAGAGTCTGCAGTTAGTGGTAACACCGAAGCGATGCTTTTCATGGGGGATTGGTGTTTAGATAGAGAGAACCCAGATTATTCTCCAGAAAGCTCTTTCATGTGGTTCAGAAAAGCGGCTGAAAAGAATAACCTAGACGGAAAAATCAAATTGGGTATGAGCTATTTGAACGGTGTTGGCGTTGTCGCTAATCATCGTGAAGCGGTTTACTGGTTTGAAACGGCAGCTGAAAAAAACTGTGCAGAAGCGATGTTTAAAGCCGGTGAGGCGTGGATTGACCATGGTGAGCACGGCAATGCTATCGCGTATATCTGGTTATTCTTATCGGCTCATTTTGGCTATGCGGATGCGAGGTATTTGAGAGATAAAGTTGGTGGGGATCTTGGTGTTGACGCCGTTGTGGGATTACAGGCCCTGACTAAGCCAATAATGACCAAGTTGACGCAAGAAGCAATCACCAAGCACTCTATCGTTAAAGCGCTCAACAAGCTCTACAAACGCGATATCCCAGTACATAAGAAAGTGAAAGAAGCCTCTGAAGAAGAAAGTGATGAGTTAGGTGTCGATAAGGCGGATTTGGATACCGAAGCTTCAAGTGCTCAAGGTTTAAATGGCAACAATCACCAACAGGCGGCTGAAAACCATGATGGTGCCAAGGCAAGCGCGAATCGAGCATCACAAGATAAGCAAGCTAACTCTAATAGCGGTTCTTTGGACTTTAGCCAACCGGTAGTCGAGTCTAACTGGAAGAGCAATTAATAAACCGTGTTTATGAGTTATTACCTGTATTCTGAACATGACTGAAACGAGTAGTTCTACAATTTAAAAAATCCAACGATGTTATAACTGACGCTAAGGTGATCCGTTATTCATACGGTAGGTGTTATACCAATCGTAGTAAATCACTGGTCACCCTAGCTTGCTAAAACGCTCGATAACTGCGTTAGTATTTTTGATTGTAGAATAACTACTTATCGAAACTTCTTGTCGAAAAGAGCTGCCTTGTTCTCAAGCCTTTTCCCTGCGCTATTTTTGATCACTTACTTACTGTGATTGGTATTATTGACTGCGGCGGGTAAAGCACTCAAACAAAAAAAGGGAAGCATCTGCTTCCCTTTTTGTTTATGTACGATTTGCTTTTTAGAGCTTAGAGCTTAGA
>NZ_JBFRVM010000023.1:0-19535 GCF_041475145.1 Vibrio sp. 10N.222.49.A3 | reverse complement strand
GAGCTTAGAGCTTAGAGCTGTTTAGGTTCAGAGCAGCTAAAGGCTTATTGCTCTTTGTTTTGCTCGGCTTTACATACAGCCGCAGTGAACACGACGTCTGTTGAGCTGTTAAGCGCAGTTTCCGCTGAATCTTGAATCACACCGATAATGAAACCAACCGCTACAACCTGCATCGCTACATCGTTTGAGATGCCGAATAGGCCACAAGCTAGCGGGATAAGCAGTAGTGAACCGCCAGCAACCCCCGATGCGCCACATGCTGATACAGCAGCAACAAGGCTTAGTAGAATCGCAGTGAAGATATCAATCTCAATACCCATAGTGTGTACAGCAGCAAGCGTTAACACAGTGATGGTGATTGCTGCGCCTGCCATGTTGATCGTTGCGCCTAGAGGAATCGATACAGAGTAAGTATCTTCGTCTAGTTTTAGCTTCTTACAAAGGTTCATGTTCACTGGGATGTTTGCAGCGCTTGAACGAGTGAAGAATGCCGTTACACCAGATTCACGAATACATTGCAGTACGAGTGGGTATGGGTTTTGTTTTGTTTTAATAAATACAAGCAGTGGGTTAACTACAAGTGCGATGATCAGCATTGAGCTTAGTAGTACTGCTAGAAGTTGACCGTAGCTTGCCAGTGCATCGAAGCCTGTTGTTGCGAATGTTGCAGAAACAAGACCGAAGATACCGAATGGCGCAAGACGAATAATGAAGCGAACAATGTGTGAAACACTGTGGCTTAGGTCTTCGAAAACCGCTTTGGTTGTTGCAGATGCGTGGTGCAGTGCAAGACCAAGACCGATTGCCCAAGCTAGAATACCGATGTAGTTCGCGTTCATTAGTGCGCTAACTGGGTTGTCTACAAGCTTGAATAGAAGCGTATGAAGAACTTCTGCAATACCTTGAGGAGGGTTAGCACCTTCAGCGCCAGCAACCAGTGTCAAAGTGGTTGGGAACATGAAGCTCAGTACTACAGCAGTCAGTGCAGCAGAGAACGTACCAATCAGGTAAAGCACAATGATTGGACGCATATGGGTGTGCTGACCTTTCTTTTGGTTTGCGATAGAAGCTGCAACAAGAATGAATACTAAAATTGGGGCAACAGCTTTCAGAGCACCAACAAACAGACTACCTAATAGGCCTGCATCTTGAGCTGCTGAAGGAGAAACCATGGCGAGAACGACACCGAAAACAATACCAGCAAGGATCTGTAGAACGAGATTTCCACGAGCGATGCGGGCGAGCATGTTGTGATTTTGCATAAAATACCTGCAATTGTTAATTTATTATAGTGATGTATCTTTTTATGAAGTTGTACCAAATCCAACTATACACTAGCGGAATTGGCGGTCATATTAGCGGGATCTTAGAGGGTGTCTAGGGATAGTTTACTTTTAGGGTTATTGTTTGCGCCATGTGGTGTTTTTAGAGCTAAATGTTAAATAAATGTATTTTGATTGAGCTATAAATCTGCTGATTCTCATTTGATAGATTCAAAACACTGCAAATGTAGAAATGTAAACGGTTATATAAAAGAACATTGTGTGCATAAATAACCACACCATTATCAAATTGAAACAAAAAGCCCCACGTGATTAACACGATGGGGCTCATTGTCTTAAATTAAAGTTATCTTAAGTTAGGTTATCTTCAATACAGCTTATAGCTGTTAACCTTAAACCTTAAACCTTAAACCTTAGTCAGACGCTTTTTTAAGATTGCGGCCTTCTGATTGTACGGTTTTGTACATCTTGGAAAGCTGCTTATTGCTGGCGCGTTGTTCCGCTAACGAGGCGCCATTTCGGGCTTGTTCTCGCAATAACTTTCGATAGTTAGCAAATCGTCGCTCAGACAATTCTCCACTTTCAATCGCCTTGCGTATCTTGCACCCCGGTTCTGATTCATGATGACAATCAGAGAATCGGCAATGCATGGCTAACTCTTCGACATCAGAAAAGGTTTCACTCACGCCTTCAGCGCAGTCAGCAAGTTGTAGCTCTCGCATTCCTGGAGTATCGAGTAGTAAGCCGCCCGATGTTAGCAGGTGGAGCGATCGTGATGTGGTTGTGTGTCGGCCTTTGCTATCGTCTTCACGAATGCCACCTGTGGCTTGTTCAGCCTCACCAAGTAATGAATTGACTAAGGTAGATTTACCCACACCGGATGAACCCATTAAAGCCACAGTCTTGCCCGTTTTACACCAAGGCGACAAAACTTGAGTTGAGTCTTGGTCTAGGCTATTCACAGCTTCGATCATCTGCATAGAATCTAAGCTTTGCACTTGTTGTACTTTATCTTCGTAGTCGTCACACAAGTCTTTCTTGGTGAGGACGATAACCGCTTCAACCTGCGCTTCGTTGGCGAGCGCTAGATAGCGTTCAATACGGCTTAGATTAAAGTCGTTATTTAACGAAACCACGATAAAAACCGTGTCGATGTTAGCTGAGATATATTGTTCGGCGACACGGCTACCTGCAGCTTTACGGCTGAAGAGTGATTGACGGTCTAATAAACGGCCGAATTGCAGTTCAGAGTTCAAGATTACCCAGTCGCCAACCGTCATTGCGGGTTGGTTTTGATGGATAGGGAGAACGATTTCGCCTTGTTCTGACGCTAGTGTATAGCCGCTGCGATGGTGCGCGGTAATACGAGCAATGACGGATTGGTCATAGTCTTCGAGTGTCAGTTGTTGTTGTTGGAATACAGGTTGCCATCCAAGTTGTTAAAGTGACATTGGATGAGAAAATGCGTTTTGTGAATTCATGTCTATTTACCCAGACGTGCGAGCTTTCTTTTCTTGTGAGAGCATTAAAGTCTTAAGAGAGCATTAACTTCTTGTGAGCTCTCTTATTGTTGATGAGCTCACAAGAGTTAATGAGACCAAAAAGAGTTGCTGAGATTAAAAGCGTCGAGCGTCAAAAATGTTTTGAGTTTGGGTCGAATTCAAATAGATAGGACCCCGGATTGAGCCATGCGCTACAGGCATGCAGATATTGATCACTTACGATCAACAGTAAACCGGGTAAAAGTGTGCGGTCGTCACGGGTGACGATGTGTTGGTGGATCGGTATTGAAGTTTGATTAACCAAACAAATTAACGCGCTACTTTTACTGCCAGTTTTAGTGTCTTCATTACAATCATCTTCTATTCTCCTTGGTTATAAATGTGGTCGGGCTTTGAATAAAAAGCGAGCTCAGTTTAGCAAAAAGCCACGATGGCGAGAAGTCATCGTGGCTTAAATTATTTCATCGATTGTGAATCTGATTAATGATGATCGTGATTCATCTTTTTCATGCCGCTCATCACTTTCTTCACTGGCGCATCAAAGGTCTGTGTTTCACCGTTTGCGAAGGTCAGTGTCATTTTGATTTGTTCACCTTCTTTTAGGCTGCTTTTTAAGTCAAACAACATGATGTGTAGGCTGCCCGGTTTAAGTACAGCTTTACCATTTGCAGGGATGGTGATCGCTTGAACTTGACGCATCTTCATTACGTCGCCATCAACGATAACATCATGAAGTTCAACCTTTCCTGCTGCTGATGTTGTTGCAGAAACAATAGCGCGATCTTTATCGCTATGGTTCAT
Source organism: Vibrio sp. 10N.222.49.A3 (assembly GCF_041475145.1). Classification (NCBI taxonomy): domain Bacteria; kingdom Pseudomonadati; phylum Pseudomonadota; class Gammaproteobacteria; order Vibrionales; family Vibrionaceae; genus Vibrio; species Vibrio sp. 10N.222.49.A3. The sequence goes on along the minus strand of NZ_JBFRVM010000023.1, from coordinate 15,949 downwards.
CAGAGTCGTGAATACCGCGCTGTTCACTGCTGAAGGCGGGGTTGCGCGCGCGTACGCGTCATGAACCATAATATCGTTATTCGCTTGAGCAAGAGGAGTGAGCAATAAGCCTGCTAGAGCAAGTGCTTTTAACTTCATGTTGTTGTCCTTAATTTTTTGTTTTGGTCTGGGAGCTGACTTTTTGTTCGAACTTTATTCGTTAAGTTCTTTATTTTTGTACACGTTGTTTCTCGTCGCTGATGACTTGGTACGTTAGCGCGTTAATGTGTTAATAGCTTCAACAATTGGCGCTGGCGTTAACGTATGCGGCACTTTGGTAATCAGCGTGCCATCGGGTTTTAAAAAATAGAAATATGAGCTGTGGTCTAGGGTGTATTCCAACTCTGAACCTTCAAGCTTGGTCTTTCTAAAAATAACACCGTAGTTGTGTGCAAGCGTTGTTGTCACATCTAACGGGCCACTTAATCCTTCCATCATTGGGTGGAAGTATTGTGCGTATTCGTATGAGGCTTCAGCGGCATCACGCTCTGGATCGAGAGAAACAAACATCGGGCGAATCTTGGCTTTTGCTTCATCAGAAATCTGGTTAAGTGCTCCGGCTAACATTGCTAGGGAAGTAGGGCACACATCTGGGCAACGTGTGAAACCAAAGTAAACGATACGAACTCTGTCATCGGTTTGGTCAAAGATTTCCGTTGGCTGGTTATCTTTACCGAAAAGGGTTGTCGCGGAGAATTGTTGTTTTGCCGCGTGTTGTTTTTGAGCTTCGTTTTGCCCATCAAGATAACTTTTAACGCCAAAGCCAAGGACAAAAGCGACAACCAATGCTAACGACCAATTTCTACTCATCTTGCCATCCTTATTGCCGGGTTTACAGTATCGACACCATCAGTGAGCTCACCGATCCATGTCATCTTGTCTAAAGTACATACAGGTAAAATTACATCACCTTCATAGGTATTATTGCCAATGTTTTTTAATTGAAAACGTGCCGAGCCCATTTCCATCTCTAAACCTGTAAGCGACAGCATTAATGTGTCAGAGGCTGCGCCTTCCCACACTACTTTGATTTTGGTGGGAGCCAGAGGTTGAGCCGTCTCGCGATCAAGTGTCATCGTAACTGTATTTTGCTCACACGATGTGGTGGAAAGCATGCAGTAATCATCTAAGTTAATCTCAGCAGAGGCTCGCTCCATCGCTGATTCAAATTGCTGAATTGCTTGCGGTCCATAAAAGCCTGCCACGAGAGCGATCCCAAGAGCAGCAACCTTTAATGCAGAGTGCATGTCGTGTTCTCATCTAATTTTATAAGAGCGGCGATGTTATCATATCCCTCAATATGTGCTTGTATCAAAAAGTAATTTTGTGCGTATGGTAGAACTAAAAAAGCGAAGCCATTGGCTTCGCTTTTGTCTGTGTCATAGGTTCATGAGCTTAGTCTTTCTAAGTTCTATCCGTTCTGAATACGCTTGAGAATGGATAGAATGATCAGTCAGCGTTGCGCTCTGCAAATTTCTCTAACCCAAGGACCAGAGCAATCGCTACAAGCATCATCACAATAGCCATTACTAGCTGTGAAGGTTGAGAAGTGACGGCTTCAAAATCAAACGGTGACAAGTTTTCTTGAATCAGAGGAACTTGCTCACCTTTAGAGTTTGTACGCCAGCTGATCGTTTCTTTCCACGGCCAAATCTTCGGCAGTGTACCGATCATCAAACCAGTCAAGAATACTAATGTGAAGTCGCGGAATGAGCGCAATAGCCAAGACAGTACATGTGAGAAAGTCAGCAGTCCGATCACACAGCCCGCAAGGAATAGCGCAAGTACATCGACTTGAAATGATTTAACGGCGCCAAGCACGGGGCCATACATGCCAATCAGGAGCAGAATAAAGCTGCCTGAAATACCGGGTAAAATCATCGCGCAGATAGCAATCGCACCCGCAATCAATACGTTGATGCTGGTTGGCTCCATTTGCAGCGGTTTAAGCACGGTAATGCTATAAGCGAAAGCAACGCCAAGCAGCAAAAACACGAAGCGAATCATATCGCGTTTCTCTACTTGCTTAAGAATATGGAAAACCGACACCAAGATCAGGCCGAAGAAGAAAGACCACAGTGGAACAGGGTGGGTGACTAATAACCAAGAAATCAATTTTGCGAATGTCGTAATGCTCGTGAATACGCCCGCGAACAGTGAAATTAGGAAGAAACCATTGATGTGATTAAACGCGGCTTTGAAGCCTTCGCGTTTCCATAAGCCAAGTACGCTAGGGTTAATTCTGCGAATGCTTTCTAGCAGCGTATCGTAGATACCAGTGATGAATGCGATGGTTCCGCCCGACACGCCAGGAACAACGTCTGCTGAGCCCATTGCCATGCCTTTGAAAAAAGTACTTAAGTAGTTCATTGCTTCATAGAGTTGAGGATGATTTTGTGCAGTATACAAACTTTAGTGTAAAAAAAGTATGAATATGCCTTTGGCGAGGTGCTTTATTACCTCTTTAATTGTAAGGCAATACGTTGATGTGAACATCTGCCTTACATTTAAAATACAACTGCTTGGTGTCCTATTATCACCGGCTGCACTGAAACTTGTTTTCTATCGATATTGCATCTTGGTTGCATTATGCAAATGCACTTTGCAATTCGCATCATGAATTAGAGGTTTTTATGCGATGCAGGGCTTATAAAACGGCTGAATTAAAGTTGGCACGCTAACTGCATTATATACATTGACCCTTCTTAAGCCGAGGGTCACCTAGCCAACTGACGTTGTTAGTGAACTTATGATTTGTTCACAAATATATAGAGCCAATCGCGATTATTGCGGTTGGCTATTTTTTTGTCTGTCGTTTGGCTCTTTATGATCAGCTATCTGCTATTAACCCCATGCTCCAAACGAAAAAAAAGCCAGTCACCATCGGCGACTAGCTTAAGCTTTTCTCGAATTAATCTCGAATCGTTTAGTACCCCATCAACTGCAGTAAATTCTCCGCTGTGCTGATCGCTTCTTTGCGGTTAGCAATGTTTAGCTTTTGGTAAAGGTTACGGATGTGAGTCTTGATGGTGGTACCTGCAACATCGAGTTCTTGAGCTATCTGCTCGTTACTGAACCCGGAATAGATCAAACCAAGTACTTGCCATTCACGCTGGGTGAGTGGGCTCGTGCGCACAAGTTCAGGAATGTTTGGGTGATTGACTAAGTTTTCAACAAAGTCTTCATCAAAGTGAACCGAGCGGCTGCGTTGGGTGGTCGAGATATCTTTCATGATCTGTTGAGCGCGATGGCGTTCTAAGTCACCTAAGCCAGGCTTGTTACTCAACTTATCCAAGATATGTCCGATAGTCCCGCCGTCTACTAAGAAGTTGCCGACCATACCGGTTTGGTTAGTCATATGAAGCGCTTCTTCAAGTAGCACGCGTGCGCTGTCTTCATCGTTAATTTGTGTACGTAACACGGCTTCAACGATCAAGTTTCGGTTGGTGTCTGTAATCAGATGTGAACGCTGAGCTTCACTCTTAAGGAAAGTCAGCGCTTCTTCCGCTTCTTCATACTGCTCAAGAATGATGTGAGCGCGAACGATGTTTCTCCATTGCAGTTGGCAGAAGTGGTTGCTTGCCGATTCAGGTCGAACAGCCACATTCAACCAATCACGTATCGCCTCTTTATTGCCTTTTACTTGCCAAAAAAGAATCAAAGAAAGAGAAGCGTTCGCCGTCCAGTCCACGTGGTAAGTCGATTGACGCAATAGGTGCTGAATTTGGTCGATAAACTTAGATGCTTTATCAATTTCACCGCGACTCAGTGAAATACGAGCCAGCATTGAATAGCTGTGAAGGTGCTTACTTGGCGAATGGTGACCAAGGATATCCAAGCCTTTGTAACAGCACTCTTCCGCTTCATCTAATCGGTTCCAACACCAGAATATTTGAGCTCTAACACGCAGTAAGAATTCATGCAGAGGCACGTATTTTAGCTGGTGTTCTTCGATCAATTTGAACGCACTGTCTTGCAGCTCGAATGCCGCTTGAACGTAACCCTGTGCAATTAAGATCTCGCTCTGTTGTAGAATTGCCCAAAGCGCTTGGTGGTAAACTTGATACTGGCGTGCAAGTTTTTCTGTTTGCTGCATCATCGGCAGTGCACGGCTCAAGTTGCCCATTACGTGATTGACTTCACCAACAACAGACGTGGCGACAATTCGGCTACGATAAACGGTGGTATTCAGCTGACTTAGCGAAAGTTCTGCTAATTCCAAGGCTTTTTCAGGTTCATTACTGTTAATCGCAACTTGCGCGCGTAGGGCGTTGTATTGCCCTTGCTGTTGAGTGTCGAGTTCAATATTTCGAGCTTGATATTGTGTTTCAGCCTCTTCCAATAATGTCCCTACTTGTTCGTAGCGGTGCTGACTTTGTGCTAGCCAAGCTCGTAACATGGACAGTTTAGGGTCGCTGTAAAGTTGATCCGTAGTCAGTTGCTTGATCGCCATCTCTAACGAGGAAAGCTCGCCTTGATTGAACATCGGCCAACCGTGGTCTGTTAGTATTTGAATGATCAGTTCTGGGTCTTCAGCGCGCTGTGCATGGCGCAGTGCTTGGTGTGGTGTGTCTTGTTTAATCCACGCCTTCGCGGCACTTCGGTGCAACTCTGCTTCTTGTTGAGGGATTCGAGCTTGACGCTCATGTGCCAAAAATTCACCAAACAGGTTATGGAAACGATACCAGTTCTTTTCGCCTTCAAGCGGGTAGATGAATAAACCGAATCGATTTAATGATTCGATCATACCCAGTGCGTCTTCACGCTGTGTTAGCGCACAAACCAGTTCGTCGTTGAAGTGGTCAAGCACTGAACACTGCATCAAGAACTGTCGAGTTTCTTTGTCTAACAGGTCGAAAACCTCTTCAACCAAGTAGTCCCAAAGATGGGCTTGATTAAAGTGGGAGAAGGACTCAGCAGACTGCGCCAGCGTGCGTTTTTGATGTTGGGCTTGCAGCGCAATAAGTTGAAGTGCAGAAGGCCAACCCTCTACATAGGTACAAATACTGTCTGCCGTTGTGTCATCAATACCATCGGCAACACGCTGATTAAAAAAGCGCGTCGTCTCTTCGGTATCAAAAGCCAGCGAGTCATTACCTAATTCGATCATTAAGTCTCGAACGCGAAGGTTTGCCGTACCTAGGGGGGGTGTACCACGACTGGTTACAACTAGCGTAAGATTGTCGGGCATGTGTTTGAGGAAAAAGCGCATTGCTTCTTGAATGTCATCATTGTTGACTAAATGGTAGTCGTCTAAAACAAGAAAACATTCATGATGATAGTCCGACATCTCGGCGAATACTTCGCTCAATAAAGAATGCAGCGATGAAAACTGTCGTTTCTCTGCCAGTTTTTGGGCATTGGGACAGGAGTTTTGAGTCGCTTTATTGAGTGATTGGAGTAGGTAGTTGATAAAACGGAAGGCATCGTTGTCACTATCATCGATGCTGTACCAACCCACATTCGGCTTATCTAATAGCCACTGTGCAGCCATAGTGGTCTTGCCATAGCCCGCTGGAGAACGGAACAATACAAGCTTATAGCAATCTGCGTTCTGGAGCAGATCGAGAACCCTAGGTCGTAGGATTGCATTATGTAAGCGGCCGGGACGAGTCAGTTTCGAAGGGATCCACATGTCGAAGTTTTTCACCTATTCCGTGGCCTATGTTCTGGGGATTCTAAAACCGTAAAAGAGTTGCCCAATCACATCTGCCTAATTACTTAAGTCTGTGCTTATGTTACGTGAAGAAAAATGGCACCGACTATGATTCTCCTCAGAAACCTTGCGGTCTTGCATGTTTTTAGCTTTCTACGCCCTTAATTTGGGACTTTGCTCACGTTGCGTGGTGGTTTGTGAATGTGACTTTGTTCGGTCTTACACTGAGATTTATGTAAAAGATGAGATATGGAAAATAATTTCGTGATCTCAAACTCAGATTTGCTAATCAGTTTATTCCGGTTAAATAAAACTCACATCAATTAACGTTAAGTTATCGAACGGGAGCTTGTGATCTTAGTCACTCCAACTTTTTGTTCGAAGTTAGAACATGAGAGTCAGATCACTAACCTTACATCGGTACGCCCCCTACGCCCTCTCATCTACTCCTAGTTAGTCGTATTAACGGGAGGATGTTTAGTTAATGGTGACCATGCACGATATGTCACAGATGAATTAGAACTATTAAAAGCGAGATTTCTGAAATGAAACCAACTCAGCAAAAAACTTTCGATAAAGTGTCGTTCCAAGAAAGCGTTAAAAAGCATTTATCTGCAACTTACGCAACAACGATTGAAAACGCAGATAGCCGCGCATGGTACCTAGCGATGGGGCGTGCGCTAGCAGAATTGACAACATTTGACCTGCTAGAAACTGAAAATGATGAAAAAATCAAAAACGCGAAGAGCGTTAACTACCTTTCATTAGAGTTTTTGATTGGTCGTCTAACAGGTAACAATCTGATCAGCATGGGTCTGTACGAACAGATTACTCATGCAATGGAAGAGCTAGGCCAAAACCTAACTGACCTTCTAGAAGAAGAACGCGACCCATCGCTAGGTAATGGTGGTCTTGGTCGTCTTGCTGCATGTTTTATGGATTCTTGTGCTGCACAAGAGTACCCAACAGTAGGCTACGGTCTTCACTATGAATACGGCCTATTCAAACAGTCTTTCCAAGATGGTCGTCAACAAGAAGCACCAGACGCATGGCGTGGTGTTGAAGGTTACCCATGGGAAGTCGCTCGTCCAGAGCTAGCACAACACATTGGTTTTTACGGTCATGTAGAAGTTGAATTCATCGACGGTAAAGAAGTTCGTACTTGGGTTCCAGGTATGGAAGTAAAAGCAATGCCTTGGGATCTACCAATCGTAGGTTACGAGTCAAACACGGTTTACCCATTGCGTCTTTGGGAATGTCAGGCAATTGCACCATTCTCACTAGCAAGCTTTAACAACGGTGATTACTTCGAAGCGCAACACTCGCTAATCGATGCAGGTAACATCACTAAAGTACTTTACCCGAACGACAACCACGAGAAAGGCAAGACACTGCGTCTAATGCAGCAGTACTTCCACTCAGCAGCGTCAGTTCGCGATATTCTACGCCGTCACGAAGCAGCAGGTTTCTCTCTAGAAGATCTGCCTAAGCAAGAAACGATTCAGCTTAACGATACGCACCCAACGATTGCGATTCCTGAGCTAATGCGCATCCTGATCGACGAGAAAGGTCTATCTTGGGATCAAGCATGGGAAATCAGTGCACATACGTTCGCTTACACGAACCACACACTACTTCCAGAAGCGCTAGAGACTTGGTCTGAATCGCTGATCAACCGTCTTCTTCCACGTCACATGGAAATCATTTTTGAAATCAACCACCGCTTCATGCAAGAAGTTCGCAAGATGTGGCCTGGTGACGGTGAGAAACAAGCGAAGCTTTCTATCATCCAAGAAGGTTTCCACCGCATGGTTCGCATGGCAAACCTATGTGTGATTGGTTCTTACAAAGTAAATGGTGTAGCGGCACTTCACTCTCAACTTGTTAAGAAAGACTTGTTCCCAGAGTTCAACGAAATCTTCCCAGGTAAACTGACTAACGTAACGAACGGCATCACGCCACGTCGTTGGTTGAAGTTCTGTAACCCAGGTCTATCTAATCTAATCACAGGTAAGATTGGCTCTGAGTGGCCAGCAAAACTTGAGCAGCTAGAAGGCATCGCTAAGTTTGCAACAGACGCGAAATTCCAAAAAGAATTTATGGCTGTTAAGAAAGAAAACAAACAGCGTCTTGCGGATTGGGTTCAAGAGAATATGGGTATCGAGCTAGATACTAACGCTATCTTCGACGTTCAAATTAAGCGTCTGCACGAATACAAGCGTCAGCACCTAGATTTGCTACACATTCTGTCTCTGTACCACCGTATTCTTAACGAACCTGGTTTCGAGTGTGAGCCACGCGTATGTTTCTTCGCAGCGAAAGCAGCACCGGGTTACCACCTAGCAAAAGAAATCATCTTCGCGGTTAACAAGATTGCAGAGAAGATCAACAACGATCCTCGCATTGGTAACAAGCTGAAAGTGGTATTCATTCCTGACTACCGTGTAAGCATGGCTGAAATCATCATCCCTGCGGCAGACGTTTCTCAGCAAATCTCATTAGCTGGTAAAGAAGCTTCAGGTACGGGCAACATGAAGATGGCTCTAAACGGCGCTCTAACTATCGGTACTATGGATGGTGCAAACGTTGAGATTCGTGAAGAAGTGGGTGATGAAAACATCTACATCTTCGGCCTAGAAGTTGACGGTGTTGTTGCACTGAAAGCTCAGGGTTACAACCCATACGATTACTACAATGCAGACCCACTATTGAAAGCATCTCTAGATCTACTGACTGGCGATGAGTTCACTCCAGGTCAACCCGGTCTTCTACGTGCAACGTTTGATAGCCTATTAGACGGTGGTGACCCTTACCTATGTCTTGCTGACTTCGCATCTTATGTGAAAGCACACGAAGACATGGGCACACAATACAAAGACCAAGCTGGTTGGGCTAAGAAAGCGATTCTTAACACGGCATTGGTTGGTAAGTTCACATCAGACCGCTCAATTCGCGACTACGTGAACAACATTTGGAAACTTGAAGCGGTTAACCGTTAATAGTTGCAAAGTAGCCAAGGCAGTTTCTGCCTTGGCTCAATTAGCTTGTGAGCAAATAGACGGCTTATTCAGATAGCAATGCTTACAAACTGATTGTCACAAGCTAATTGATTAGTAAAAATTAAATAGACAACCCTACAAAAATTGAAAGCGTCAGAACGTTTTCGGAGAGAGCGATGAAAGAACAGACCGTATTAAAACAAGTCGCAGAAATGGCAAATATTGCCGATAGTTACGTTAGTGCGTGGGGCGATGAAGCACAAGTATCAGAAGAGACGATTACGTCTCTATTGGCTTCATTGGGCTACGATACAAGCAGCGATGATGCACTGCTTAAATCTGCAGAAAGAAAGCACAGAAAAGATGTATTAGACCCGGTTCTTGTCTTGCGTGACGGTGAGCCAGTAGAAGTGACACTCAATCTGGGTGTGAGTGCTCGTGAAAGTGAGTTCAGCTGGCGCTTAGAAACCGAGCAAGGAGAGGTACTTGAAGGCTATCTTCAATCTCAAGTCGTTCGTGACGAGCGTGCCGAGGGTGGCCCTTTAGTGTTTGCATTGCCAAGTGATTTGGCATGGGGTTATCACAAGCTCATTGTGAGTCGTAAGCGCCGTAAGAAACCTTACGAGATGACGTTGATTATTACGCCAAAAGCGTGCTTCAAGCAGTCACCCATTGAGCAAGGCAAAAAGCTTTGGGGACCAAGTGTTCAACTGTACACGCTAAGAACTCAGCACAACTGGGGTATTGGTGATTTCGGTGACCTAAAACAGCTTGTTTCGGATATCGCGTCTCGCGGTGGTGACTTTGTTGGTCTAAACCCAATTCACTCACTGTTCCCTGCAAACCCGGAAGGTGCGAGCCCATACAGCCCGTCTTCACGTCGTTGGTTGAACGTCTTATACATTGATGTGAGTTCAGTTCCTGAGTTCGCATTAAGCGCGGAAGCGCAACAAACGGTAGGCAGCGCCGAGTTCCAGCAGCGCCTACAGAAAGCTCGTGAAGCGCACTGGGTGAATTACACTGAAGTGTCTGAGCTGAAGATGAGCATCTTACCTCTGCTATTCGCAGAATTTAAGACTCGTCATCTAGACAAAAACAGCGACCGCGCACAAGCGTTCTTAGCGTTCGTTGAAGAGGGCGGTGAAAGCCTGATGCATCAAGCGGCGTTTGATGCTCTGCACGGTGAACTGCATGCTGAAGATTCAGGTATGTGGGGCTGGCCTGTATTCCCAGAGAAATTCCGTACATTTGAAAGCCCTGCGACCCAGAAATACATCAAAGATAACCTAGATCAAGTGCATCTCTATATGTACCTACAATGGTTAGCCGATTGCCAAATCAACGATGCACAGTCTCTTGCTGAAGAGAAAGGCATGGCGGTTGGACTGTACCGTGACTTAGCGGTAGGCGTTGCAGATTCAGGCAGCGAGACATGGGCTGATGAAGGCAACCTAGTGATGGATGCGAGCATTGGTGCTCCACCGGATATTCTTGGTCCTCTAGGCCAAAACTGGGGCTTACCGCCACTAAACCCAGAAGTACTTCAAGAAACCGGCTACGACGCTTACATCAAACTACTTCGTGCCAACATGAAGCACTGTGGTGCATTGCGTATTGACCATGTTTTAGGTCTGCTGCGTTTGTGGTGGATTCCAAAGGGTGAGAACGCAACGAAAGGTGCGTACATCTACTACCCAGTGCAAGACATGCTGTCTATTCTGGCGCTTGAATCTCACCGTTACCAATGCAGCGTTATCGGTGAAGACTTAGGCACGGTACCGGATGAAATCGTAGACATCCTTGCTGATGCTGGCGTGCATTCTTACAAAGTCTTCTTCTTCGAAACATCAGAAAATGACGGTGGTTTTATTTCTCCGAAGCACTACGCGTCACAATCGATGGCAGCACTGTGTACTCACGATATGCCAACGCTTCGCGGCTTCTGGCACTGTGATGACTTGAAAATGGGTCAAGAGATTGGTTTATACCCAGACGCACAACAGCTAGAAACTTTGTTCGATAACCGCTTGGAGTGCAAGCAAGGTATCTTAGACTCAGTGGCATGGCACGGCTTCCTACCTGAAGGTGTTGGGCGTGATGCAAGTCAAGTGCCGATGGATTCTTATCTTGCTGAAGCGCTTCAGTTGCACGTTGCGGCTGGTGGCTCAACACTCCTGAGTGTTCAGTTGGAAGATTGGCTAGAGATGGATAAGCCCGTTAACATCCCTGGTACGGTCGATGAGTACCCTAACTGGCGTCGTAAACTATCAATGAACTTGGACGAAATCTTCGCTCATGAAGGCGTGAATCGTATCGCATCTAAGCTAACTGATGTACGAGAAAAAGCAGCTAAGTAATGGAGTCGAGTGGCTTGAAAAGAGGTGGTTTTTTGCTTACGCCGTACGAAACTACAACCTCGGTCACTCAATATTGAATGCTCATCTGGTAGAATAAACCGTCGTTATATTGCCCGCACTAATAGCGGGCATTTTTGTATTATGTTTTTTGGATGTTTGGTTAGGGAGAAGCGTTTTGGAACTAAGTTCGATTTCAAAGCAAAAACAAATATATACCCAACTATCACAGGCTTGCTTCACAGATCCATTTGCGTTTTTAGGGCCATACTTACCTTCTGAACAAGGTTCATTACGAGTGTGGATTCCTGGGGCAGATAAAGTCGAGTTGATTGTTGGAAAGGAACCTCGTATTAAGTTAGCGCGAGAGGGTGAAAGTGGTTTCATTCTTAAGCAAGAAAGAGACTTACGTTTTACTCACTACAAGCTTGCGGTTGATTGGAATGGAGTAGAGCAGATCATCGATGATCCATACCAATACCATGATCTGTACGCGAGTTATGAGGATCTTCATACACCTAAAGATATGTATCATCACATGGGAGCTCAGTTTATTACGCTAGAGCGTGATGGACAGACGATTTCAGGCACGCGTTTCTTGGTGTACGCACCGCATGCAACAGCGGCTAGCTTGGTGGGTAACTTCAACGCTTGGGATGGTCGTCGCCACCCAATGCAGCGTCTAGATTATGGTATGTGGGGCTTATTTATTCCTGATCTGGAAGAAGGCGCACAATACAAGTTTGAATTAAAAGGGCCTGATGGCGAAGGCTTGCCACATAAAGCTGACCCATGGGGTTTCTACTCTGAGCAGTACCCATCATTTTCATCTGTGACTTACGATCACGCTCGCTACCAGTGGCAAGATTCTCAATGGCAGAATCGCCCAGTGACGCAAAAGCGCAAAGAAGCCCTTTCATTCTATGAATTGCATGCCGGCTCTTGGAAGCGCAATGCTGAAGGTGAATTCCTAAACTACCGTGAGCTAGCGGCAGAGCTAATCCCATATCTAACGGATCTCGGTTACACACACGTAGAGTTGATGCCGGTTTCAGAGCACCCGTTTTACGGCTCTTGGGGTTATCAGCCAATAGGCTTGTTTGCGCCAACAAGTCGTTTTGGTTCTCCAGATGATTTCAAATTCTTCGTCGACCAATGTCACCAAGCCGGTTTAGGTGTTGTTCTGGACTGGGTTCCTGCACACTTTCCAAGTGATGATCACGGCTTAGCTAACTTTGATGGAACGCCTTTGTTCCATGATCCAGATCCACGCCGTGGTTGGCACCAAGATTGGAACTCGTACATTTACGACTTAGGTAAAGAGCATGTTCGTCGCTTCTTAGTAGCAAATGCATTGTACTGGTTCGAACAATTCCATATCGATGGCATTCGTGTTGATGCTGTTGCTTCGATGTTGTACCTCGATTACTCGCGTAGCCATGATCAATGGATTCCGAATGTAGACGGCGGCAATGAAAATTACGACGCCATCGCGACCCTTAAGTGGATGAACGAAGAAGTGTACAAACACTTCCCGAATGCGATGACAATTGCTGAAGAATCGACGGCTTTCCCGGGTGTTTCAGCACCAACCTTTATGGGCGGTTTAGGCTTCGGTTTTAAGTGGAACATGGGTTGGATGCACGATAGCTTGTCTTACATTCAAGAAGATCCAATCAACCGTAAATATCACCACGATACGATTACCTTCCCGTTGGTTTATGCTCACAGCGAAAACTACGTATTGTCTCTGTCTCACGATGAGGTGGTTTACGGTAAAGGCTCTATCCACAACAAGATGCCGGGTGATGAGTGGCAGCAAACGGCTAACCTACGCGCTTACATGGGTTACATGTATGCACAACCGGGTAAAAAGCTGAACTTCATGGGCGCTGAATTCGGTCAAACGGCTGAATGGAATCATGATGATCAACTGCAGTGGTTCTTGTTGGAATATGAACGCCATCAAGGTGTTCAACGCTTAACGAAAGATTTGAACAATCTATACCGCTCTGAGGCGGCAATGCACGATCTTGATTTCGACCCGAAAGGTTTTGAATGGCGTCTACAAGATTCTGCTGAAGCAAGTATCTTAGCTCATGAACGTATTAGTGAGTTGGGTGAACGAGTATTGGTTGTTTCTAACTTTACGCCCGTTCCTCATGAGCGTTTCCGCTTAGGTGTTCCAGCCCAAGGCCAGTACTCGCTATTGCTGAATACTGACTCGGCTGATTACGCAGGCAGCGGTTTTGAAGTGAAGCAGGTTGCTCAGGTTGAATCAATAGCAAGCGAAGGTTTGGATACGTCGATTGAGCTGCGTTTGCCACCACTATCAACGGTGTTTTACAAATTAAACTAATAACAATCACAGTAAGTAAGTGATCACAAAGACGACAAAGGGAGCCCTGAGGCTCCCTTTTTTTGTTTCGATTTTCACTCTAAAACGGCTTGAATTTCGTTAAGTAGAACATTATACAGCACGTTATTTAAGCGATGCTTTCAATGAAAAACCTAAAATGGATACCAGAATAATTGTGGTTCTAAAACACGCTTTACGATCGCTAACACAACGATAAAGGCGATAACCATTAGCCAAACATAATCGATACGTTTCAAAGGCGCATAGCTATACCAAGTCCGTGACTTATGTCTGCCAAAACCTCGTAACGTCATTGCGTTTGAAATCTCGTCTGCACGGTCTAAGCTAGAAAAAATGAGCGGACCTAGAACCTTAGCAACGTTTTTGATGCGAGTGAGTAAAGGTGCTTTCTTCGATAGTTCAACGCCACGAGCCTGTTGCGCGTGCATGATATTGATGAAGTCTTTTTTAACTTCAGGTAAATAACGCAGTGTTAAGCTGACCGCGTAGGCGATTTTGTATGGAACGCCAATACGGTTGAGGCTTGCGGCAAACTCGGTCGGGTGCGTGGTAAAGACGAATATTAACGCTATCGGGAACATGCTCATGTATTTGAGCGTGACAGTGATTAAATAAAACAGAGTCTCTTGGCTCAACGAGTAGTTACTCGGCAGTGTCAGCAATAGAGTCTCGCTGCCGATGAGCTCTGTACCTTGCTGTGGAGCAAGCAGATACATGAACAAAGCATTTAGGCTTAATACACTCACCGTTCCCAATAACAAAGGCTTATAAACGCGCACAGGCACATTGGTGAGCTTTAGCAGGAATAAACCAGTCACAATAAGCAACGCGATCAATCTCAGGTCGAACGTAGTTAAAACCACAGTGACCCAAGCGAGAAAAAGTACAAATTTAGTGATGCCGTTCAGTGCGTGTAACGGTGATTTGGTATCAATGTAATTGATGCCAAATTTTACTTTTGATGCATTCATAGCGAGCTTCTCTCGTCGTCGATGAAGTACTGCATAAAAGCGTTGGTGTCGTCGATTTTCATTATAGTCGCAAGTTCATAAATGCTGGTAGTACAAAGGTTCGCACGTTCTAAAAGCGATGGCTGACTAAACACTTCCGTCATGGCTGCATTAGCAATTAACTTACTGTCTGCGATTACGATCGAACGTGTGGTGTATTCTAGAACCAAGTGCATGTCGTGTGAGATGATCACAACAGTAATGCCCAAATCTCGGTTAAGCTTTTGGATGAATGCCAGCATCGATGTGTAGTTACGGTAGTCTTGGCCTGCTGTTGGCTCATCTAAGATGAGGAGTTCAGGCTCCAACACTAAGATAGACGCGATCGTTACACGCTTTTTCTGACCATAGCTCAGAGCTTCAATGGGCCAGTGGCGGAACTTACTTAACCCGCAAAGCTCAAGAACGTTCTCTACTTTTTCTGTGATCAGTTGTTCTGCAATACCTCGGTTACGAAGACCAAAAGCAATCTCATCAAAAATCATATGATGTGAGATCATATGATTCGGGTTCTGCATCACCACACCGACTTTCTGGCTTCTTTCAAAGATGGAAAGTTCAGATAAGTCTTGACCATTTAGATAGGAAGAACCTGAATCAGCATCTATCACACCCATGATGAGTTTGGTGATAGTGGATTTACCCGAACCGTTCTTGCCCAAAATCGAGACAAACTCACCCTTACCAATTTTGAAACTCACATCTTCGAGTGCATTTTTTTCGCCGTCGTAAGAATAAGTTAAGCCATGAACTTCGAGTAAAGGCTGGTACTGTTTCTCTGCTACCGGTGCCGGGCGCTCAGCAAACCAAGCTTGAACTGCTGGGCGGAATCTTTTGTAATCCAAAGCTTTGAGGTTTGAAAGTTTATCTTCGTTAGTCAGAGGGGCTTTCGCTGCTTTAAGTGCAGATAAGTAGAGAGGTTCACGAATACCGTGCGTCTCAAGTAACTTGGACGCTAAGATGTCATCCGGAGTCATATCCGCGACTATTTCACCGCGCTCCATTAAGATTACACGATCGATATCTCGATGTAGAACATCCTCAAGGCGATGCTCGATAATCACGATAGTCTTGTTGGTTTCTTTATGAAGTTGGTCGATGATCTCAATCGTTGCTTTGCCCGTTTTAGGATCAAGGCTTGCTAAAGGCTCATCAAACAGCAAGATATCGACATCATCGACTAAAATACCCGCTAACGATACTCGCTGTTTTTGACCACCTGAAAGGTCATGAGGAGAGCGCTCAAGCATATCCGCTAGGTCGACCATTTTTGCTGTCGATTTAACTAACGGGTACATATCAATGTTCGACATCAACTGGTTTTCTAATGCGAACGCGATATCTTCACCGATACTTAACCCCACAAATTGGCTGTCAGTATCTTGCAATACTGTGCCGACTTGCTCGGTATAGTCGTGCATTGAAAACTCAGACACATTCTTGCCGTTGATCTCTAAAGAACCAGATACCTCACCTTTAATTGCATGAGGTATCTGATCTGCTCCAGTTAG
>NZ_JBFRVM010000022.1:0-74597 GCF_041475145.1 Vibrio sp. 10N.222.49.A3 | reverse complement strand
CACTCCGCCACTTATTAGACAAAGCCCTAACAGAAATGTTAGGGCTTTTTCGTATCTAGTGTTTTGGTCTGCGACCAACGAGTCCCGGTGCCTGCAACCCCAGCCGTTCCGCCATTTATTAGAAAGCCTAGTCTTATGACTAGGCTTTCGTCGTTTCAGGGCTGTGAGTTTTTGTCTTCGACTACGATAATATCGCCACAGATTGAGAAGACTCGCTAGGGATAGTGAAGCTTTTTCACTTAAATATCTAAAGTCAGTAGATAACTCTCAAGCTATCCCAAAAATATCACTCTCGACATACACCAATTCCCTAATGACGACTAGTATAAAAACAGTGATCGTTTATTTGGAATTGTTATGAGGTTATTTTGTACATTGGCTCTTATCTTTTGTTCGTTTGTTGTATCAGCAACCTCGTGGGAAAAAGAGAAAAGCCCAACAAGAAATTCAACCTCATCCATAGGTAGTTACGCTAATGGTTGTCTTGACGGGGCGCAAGCTTTGCCAATTAATGGGCAAGGTTATCAGGTGATCCGCCCTCAGAGAGAGCGCTATTATGGCCATGCCGAGGCTATTCAGTTTATTGAAAGGTTAGGTGTCATTACAAGCGAACAACTCAACACTAACTTATTAGTTGGCGATATTTCGCTACCTAGAGGGGGACGTTTCTCATCTGGTCATTCAAGCCACCAGACTGGCTTGGATATTGATATATGGTTAAGGCTCACTGATGAGAGACTTTCCGAAAATGAACTCGCTGTTCCTAAGCCAATAAGCGTTGTCGACCTTACTAATTACAAACTGCGTAAATCAAATTGGACCGATGACCATTTTCAAGTTATTCGCTATGCAGCCAAAGATCAAAAAGTGGTACGTATCTTCGTCCATCCTGTTATTAAACAAACTCTTTGTGACCAAGAAAGCTCCGATGCCAATGAGAGAGCTTGGTTAGGAAAAATCAGGCCTTGGTGGGGGCATCATTCCCACTTCCACGTTCGTTTAAAGTGTCCTGATGACAGCTCAAACTGTATAGCTCAAGCAAGCCCTCCTAAAGGTGATGGCTGTGGAGATGAACTTGCCAGTTGGGCTCCGCAGACCATTCCAGTTCCTCCACCTAAAAAAGTAGCTAAAAGTAAGAAAAAAAAGAAAGTTAAAGTGATGCCGAGTCAGTGTTTGGCCTTGATATCCAATAAGTAATCGCATCTATCGAGGTTAATTACAGTGGTAACCCCACTGGTTTTCTCGACTCTAAAACTGGAGAAATATCACACTTTTGTCTAGAGTTTATAAACACGAGATTAAGAACATCGTTTGATATCAATAAAACCAATAACGATATCAGCAAGGGCGACGATGACGAATTTGACAAGGTTTGGTCAGGGATTGAGTGTTTTTTGGGGTGAAAGATGCGGCTTATACGCAGTATGCGAAATCAGAGTCTGATGCCCGTCGATAGATAATTCAAGGATAAGACTATGACTATGATTTGTGCAAAGGAATTTTCCGAATGGTTTAGACATAGGTTCAATGCTGAAAGCTCGGGTATTTCTATTTCAAGAGCTGATATCAATCAGCTAACTGGCAGACAACGTTTAGACCCTAGCTTCGTAAATGATGTTCACTATGAATTAATGCAGTATGGAATGGCATTTGTGACTGATACCAGTAGAGAAAACTTCTATCTTGTTCCGATAGCTCAATCAATAAACTGGCGTGAACGACTCGAATATCAATTTGAGAAAGAGATGTTCTGCAACATATATCCCATTGAAAAATCGGGTTAAAAAAAAGGTTCAACTTGATGATTAAGTTGAACCTTTTATCTTTTAGGTCAAGCCTTGAATAATGACAAACTTATCTAATAATTCGTCGTCAGTTTCAATATGGTTTGGGTCAGTGATTATGCATTTTGTAATGGGACACACTGACTGACATGTTGGCTTCTCATAGTGACCTTTACACTCAGTACATAAATCAGGATCGATTTCGAAGATACTGTCACCCATAGTGATTGCGCCATTTGGGCATTCTGGGTCACACATATCGCAGTTTATGCACTTGTCAGTTATTAGTAGAGCCATTTATCTTTCCAAAGTAACCGTTATTTACCTGAAGCGTTACGTGTATCTTGTCCTGCGCTCAAGTTACGCATTAACAAACCAAATTCTAGATCAAGATCAGCAGGTACAGGAATAAATACGAAGTGACCGTTACCTTTTGCGTCGTCTACCGCTTCAGATTTACGGTTTTCCATAACTTCTAGTTTGAAAACAATGTTACCTTTCGGTGTCATCATTTCTAGGCTGTCACCAACTAGGAATTTGTTTTTCACTTCTACTTCAGCTAGGTCGCCACGGCGTTTACCTGTGAATTCACCAACAAACTGTTGAGTATCAGAGATAGAATAACCGTATTCGTAGTTTTGGTATGAATCGTGAGTGTGACGACGTAGGAAGCCTTCAGTGTAGCCTCGGTGAGCTAGGCTCTCTAGCGTACCCATTAGACTCTCATCAAATGGCTTACCTGCAACAGCATCGTCGATAGCTTTACGATAAACCTGTGCTGTACGTGCACAGTAGTAGAAAGACTTAGTACGACCTTCGATTTTCAGAGAGTGAACGCCCATCTTAGTTAAACGCTCAACGTGTTGGATTGCGCGAAGATCTTTTGAGTTCATGATGTAAGTACCATGCTCATCTTCAAACGCTGCCATTTTCTCTTCTGGCTTGTGTGACTCAGAAAGCAACACGACTTCGTCTGTTGGCTTGCCAAGGCCTAGAGTGTTGTCTGGGCGTTCGTCTTGAACTTCAATACCTTGAGTTTCTACTTCTTGAATAGCAACACCTGTTGGGTTTGCTTCAACGATCTGACCATTTTCGTCTTCTTTCGCAGCTTCGGTCTTGTATTCCCAACGACAAGCGTTAGTACAAGTACCTTGGTTTGGATCGCGTTTGTTCATGTAGCCAGAAAGTAGGCAACGACCAGAGTAAGCCATGCATAGAGCACCGTGAACAAAGATTTCTAGCTCTGTTTCTGGGCAGTGCTCGCGAATCTCTTCGATTTCTTCAAGAGATAGCTCACGAGATAGGATCACACGCTCAACGCCTTGAGTTGACCAGAACTTAACGGTCGCCCAGTTTACTGCATTTGCTTGAACTGAAAGGTGTATTGGCATTTCAGGGAATGCTTCACGTACCATCATGATAAGACCTGGGTCTGACATGATAAGTGCGTCTGGGCCCATCTCAACAACTGGCTTAAGGTCGCGAATAAATGTTTTTAATTTAGAGTTGTGTGGCTGAATGTTACATACAACATATAACTTTTTGCCTTGAGCATGAGCTTCATCGATACCGATTTGTAGGTTTTCG
Organism: Vibrio sp. 10N.222.49.A3; assembly: GCF_041475145.1. Taxonomy (NCBI): domain Bacteria; kingdom Pseudomonadati; phylum Pseudomonadota; class Gammaproteobacteria; order Vibrionales; family Vibrionaceae; genus Vibrio; species Vibrio sp. 10N.222.49.A3. The sequence continues at coordinate 71,226 of NZ_JBFRVM010000022.1, read as the reverse complement.
TGATTGAACTCGTTGTTACGAACACGAAGGCTGTAACGTGGCTGGCCTGCGTATACTGCATCTGCGCCATAGGCGAATGCGTAACGCATGTTTTTAAGGCTTCCTGCCGGTGATAATAGTTCAGGTACAAATGGTTTCTGTGTCGTCATTGCTTCGTTCTCTAATCTGATCTCAAGTCAGGTTGATACCACCAAGTGATATCAAAGGGGCGCAAATTTTACGCTAAAATGAGTTTGGTTGATAGCCCTAAAGATAACAATGGTATTAAGAAGCGAGTTGATAGGTATTGATAAGCGAGAGTAGGAAAGAAAATAAGCTCAGATATCGTCGACACCTGAGCTTCAACTCTGAACAATTAAGCGTTAGGTTGAGTTAACCCGCCTAATGATTCAAATAGGTTTGGTAGGAAAACACTGAACTCACCACAAAGTAGAGAGAAGTCTGCATCAAAACGTGCAGCTTGATCTTCACGAGGAATATCGTCGTTCTCATCTTTTAGTTCATCACTGAATTTTAGACGCTTGATGCTGCCATCTTCAGCAAGAATGAACTCAATGCGATCTTGCCAGTTGATCAGAAGCTTAGTCACAACTTTGTTGGCTTCAATGTGGTTCTTAATCTCATCAGCTTCTAGTTCTTGTTTCTTAACTCGAACAATACCGCCGTCTTCTTGGATTGATTTAAGCTCAGCTTCATCAAGCATAGTGATACCTTTAGGCGTATCACCTGACTTAACCCACTCAGTTAACGTTGTTTCAATTGCTTGCTCTGGAATAGCTGGCACTACTGGCAAGCTACCCATTGTTTTACGTAGTAATGCTAGTACGTCTTCTGCTTTTTTGTAGCTGCTAGCATCAACAACAATAAAGCCTTCTTTAGGCATGATCAGTGCGTAAGTGAAGTTACTGCGGCTGAAAGCGCGAGGAAGAAGATCGATGATGATGTCTTCTTTTAGGCTGTCTTTCTCTTTCTTTTTCAGAGGAGTACCAGACTCCGCTTCAAGCGTTTCTACTTTTGCATTCAATGAATCTTTGATCACAGAAGCTGGAAGCATTTTCTCTTCTTTCTTCGCACAGATGAGAATGCGGTTTTCTGATACGTGCGTCATCATATCGCCGTGTCTACCCATCGCATTTACCCAACCAAACTTCTGTTTGTCTTGGCTACCACAAGGGGTAAAACGGAACTCTTCAAGTTGTTTCTCTAGCTGATCTGCGTTGAAGTCTATATCACGATTAAAGCGATAGACGAGGCAATTCTTAAACCACATAAATATTTCTCATACCTTTATCTGAAGACGCTCATCATAGGAGATTTCGATCCATTTGTCTTATACCTGCAATAAAAATTAAAAGTGAAATGTTTGAGACAGTTATATGAAAATTTGTTTTCAAAGGTCACAAAAGTGTCATAATTAAACCAGATAATGCAATGCGTTGATTAAATACTAAGGCTATTCAATTATGTCGAGAAGGATTCTGGTCGTTGAAGATGAAGCACCTATTCGTGAGATGCTGTGTTTTGTACTTGAACAAAAAGGCTACCAAGCAGTAGAGGCTGAAGATTACGATACAGCGGTAAACAAGCTATGTGAACCTTTCCCAGATCTAGTATTACTAGATTGGATGCTACCTGGTGGTAGCGGGATAAACTTTATCAAGCACATGAAGCGTGAAGAGTTAACTCGCAACATCCCAGTGGTGATGCTGACGGCTCGTGGCGAAGAAGAAGATAAGGTGCGTGGTTTAGAAGTGGGCGCTGATGATTACATCACCAAGCCATTTTCACCAAAAGAGCTCGTTGCTCGCCTGAAAGCGGTTATCCGCCGTGTAACGCCTACTGCACTAGAAGATGTGATTGATGTACAAGGTCTTAAGCTAGACCCTGTATCTCACCGCGTGACAGCAAGCGAAGGCCCAGTTGATATGGGGCCAACCGAGTTCAAAATGCTGCATTTCTTTATGACTCACCAAGAGCGAGTATACAGCCGAGAGCAACTGCTCAATAACGTTTGGGGTACCAACGTTTACGTTGAAGATCGTACGGTTGATGTTCATATTCGACGTTTACGCAAAGCACTTGAATCTGCTGGTCATGACAAATTAATTCAAACGGTTCGCGGCGCAGGCTACCGTTTTTCTACAAAGGCTTAATGTGGCTTCACTGCCCAGTTTATGGAGTCCTGAATGGTTGAGAAGTTAACCTGGAAGAAGCTAGCTTGGGAGCTGGCTTTTTTTTACGCACCTTGGATTATAGTCGGATGGATATTCGGTTATTTACCTTGGTTATTGCTGGCTGCAACAGTATTACAGTTAGCATGGCATCTACACTATCAAATGCGTTTGTCTGCTTGGTTGTGGGATGAAAAGCGGTTAACACCCCCTTCAGGTTCTGGAAACTGGGAGTCTCTGTTTAATGGTATCTATCGTATGCAGCAGAGACAGCGTCGTAAGCGCAAAGAATTGACCAACCTTATCCGCCGTTTCAGAAACGGTGCTGAATCCCTTCCCGATGCCGTTGTGGTGTTTCGCGGTGAAGGCAATATTGTTTGGTGCAACAAGCTTGCTCAGTATTTACTAGGTTTTCGCTGGCCAGACGATTCAGGCCAACCCATCTCTAACTTGATCCGCACGCCGGACTTCATCAAGTACCTTAATAAACAAGATTTCTCAGAGCCGTTAGAGATGCCTTCGCCACTTAATGTGGAGCGCATGCTTGAGCTGCGTATCGTACCGTATACCGAGGGCGAACACCTCATGGTAGTACGTGATGTTACTCAGCTAAAACAGCTAGAAGGCATGCGTCGTAACTTTTTCGCTAACGTTTCTCACGAGCTACGCACTCCAATGACCGTACTTCAGGGCTATCTTGAAATGACGGAAGATCCAGACATGGTCGTTGGACCTATGTGGCCTAAGGCTCATGGTGTTATGACTGAGCAGTTAAATCGTATGAACAGTTTGGTCAATCAGCTTCTTACTCTTTCTAAGATAGAAGCGGCGCCAATGCATGAATTGGATGAAGTGGTTAACGTTCCGGCGATGTTGGAAGTTCTTGAAAAAGAAGCCGCTAGTCTCAGTGGAGAGCGAGAGCACAAGCTGGAATTTGATATTGATAAGAGCTTACGCGTATTAGCTGATGAAGATCAGTTAAGAAGTGCGATATCGAATCTAGTTTACAATGCAGTGAAATACACGCCGCCTGGTGCAACCGTAAAGGTTCGTTGGTATCAAACCAGTCAAGGCGCGTGTTTGGATGTGTCAGACACTGGAGACGGTATCGAACCACAACACTTGCATCGACTTACCGAGCGTTTCTATCGTGTTGATAAAGCACGCTCACGTGATACTGGGGGCAGTGGCCTAGGATTAGCGATTGTGAAACATGCGTTGAGTCACCATGATTCACATTTAGAAATTCAAAGTGAAGTGGGTGTTGGTAGCCGATTCCATTTCACGCTTCCTAGCCGATTGACAGTGTCATGAGTTCTTTAATACGCAGGATGCGTTTCCCCATCAGTTCATTATTAGCATTAGCTTTGGTTACCCCTGTTCATGCCGAACAAGGTGTCGATTCTCTTCCTGATTATTCTAAGGTTCCGGGTATTTCTGGCAGCTTGTTGTCTGTCGGTTCCGATACCTTAGCGGGAATGACTACGTTATGGGTTGAAGAGTTTAAGTCTTACTACCCGAACGTGAATGCTCAAGTTCAGGCTTCTGGTTCATCCACTGCACCTCCTGCATTAACGGAAGGTACTGCTCACCTTGGGCCGATGAGTCGTCCAATGCGCCTACGAGAAGTGGAAGCGTTCGAAAGGGAGCATGGCTATAAGCCGACGGCGCTTCGAGTTGCTATCGATGCGATTGGTCTTTTTGTGCATCGTGATAATCCTATCGAAGGGCTTAATTTTCGCGAAATTGACAGCATATTTTCAGAGACATTGCGCTGTGGCGCGACTAAGCCGCTAAACAATTGGCAAGATTTAGGTATCAACCAGCCGTGGGCAAAACATAGATTCCAACTGTTCGGTCGTAATTCCGTTTCGGGAACCTACGGCTACTTTAAACAAAACGCATTATGTAGTGGCGACTTCAAGAACCGAGTCAATGAACAGCCAGGATCTGCGTCGGTTGTACAGTCGGTCGCTTCATCAATCAGCGGGATAGGGTACTCAGGTATTGGTTATCGAGTGGCTGGTGTTAAGTTAATTCCTATTGCTGAGCATGGTTCTGATTACGTAGAGCCTACTCGAGCGAATATTTTAAGCGGAGATTACCCTCTATCGCGCTTTCTCTATGTATATGTGAATAAACACCCAGATAAACCGCTTTCTCCTGTAGAGAGAGAGTTCCTCACTTTTGTATTCTCGAAGCAAGGGCAAGAACTGGTAGAGAAAGATGGCTATTTAGCGATACCGCCTGAGTTCGCAGAGCAAGAGTTGGCAAAAGTCGGGCTCTGATTGAGGCTAACACAAACTTAGAAAACAAACGTATGAACAGCTTGCTAAGTCGCAGGCTGTTTTTATTTTGACTGGTCGTTATTCTATCTTTAACGACCATCCAGCATTTTGCCAACGTTGTTGTTCTTCTTTGAGTTCATATTCAAGCAGTTGGTTTTGGGCCAACCAATCGCTGTTAGATCCTTTCAATCCCCAGTTATCCTCTTGTTCAATCGTTAGAGTCGTGTCTGGGACTAGTGCTTGATTTCTCTGACGATTGAGTAAGATAGCGAGTCTTAATATGCGAATTAGTAGCGTTATTTGTTGTGGAGAAAATAGAGACAGTTCCGGCAAGTCTTGCCGCTTAATCGCTTTTCTTTGGTGGCGAACCAATGTCGAGATAAGACGTTGTTGCTCAGTATTGAAACCGGGCATTGTCGTGTGCTTAAGCAGATAAGACGAATGGCGGTGATAGCCTTGGAATGCGATGCTTTGTCCTACCTCATGAAGTAGTGCAGCCCAACCAACTAGATCATACAGTTCATTAGTGACCATAGTCGTTACTTGAGGCTGCACTTGTTTCAGTAATGCAAGGGCGAGTTCTTTGACTTTCTGGCCATGAGCTACGTCAACATGGTATCGAGAGACGAGCGTTTCGGCGGTTCTTGTTCGAACATCAATATCTTTAAATCTATCCTCCATGTCATAAAGAACGCCTTCTCTCAGGGCGCCATCAGAAAAATGTAACTCCTTTGTTCCTAGCGTATCCATAGCTGCTGAAAGAATGATGACGCCAGCAGCAAACACCGGCTTTCTCTCATCACTTAAATCTGAAAGGTCTAAGGTTTTGGATGATGAAAACTCACATAAGTGATTTTTCAAATAGGACAGACGTTGTGGCGTAATGAGACCATCGGTAAACCCTAAGCCAATGAGTACCTCTTTTATTGATTTAGCCGTCCCTGATGAGCCAAAGGCGATTTCCCAAGGGGCCTTTGTGTATTCTTCAATCAATGGTATCAATAGGCGAGTAGCTGCGGTATAGGCATCTGAGAAGTGTTGTGAGGTTAGCTCTCCGTCAGCAAAGAAACGTTGAGTGAAGCTGACGCATCCCATAGGTAAACTGCGCATAATTAGGGGAGTAAAGCCTTGCCCAGAGACGAGCTCCGTACTCCCTCCACCGATATCAATAACCAATTTAGATTCAGAAGCGGTTTGAGTGTGTTCTACACCGTTATAGATTATTCGAGCTTCTTCTTGACCGGAAATGATCTCTATTGGAAAAGGAAACAGTGGTTTGGCTTGCTCTAAGAAGTCTTGAGCGTTTTTGGCTTTTCTTAGGGTATGAGTCGCAACAACTCTGACATCATCAAGTTCAAAATCAGCTAGTCGCTCTGCGAACACCTTGAGGCATTCTAGGCCCCGCTCGATAGCGCTTTCGGATAGGAAGTTACGTTCATCCAATCCATCACCTAATCTCACTTTCTGTTTGTGTCTGCTGACTAATTGCAGGTGTTGTTCGAATACTCGGGCAACCACCATATGAAAGCTGTTCGAACCCAAGTCGATAGCGGCAATACATCGAGAATGTTTGTTATCAATTAGCGGCATGATTTCTTCTCTTGTTTGTACTTCTTGCGAGCAAGTTTCTCCATACGTTTAATATAGTGGTAAGTGGAGAGTTGTGACGTCGGGTAATCGAGTGGGTTTGTTGGAGCTTGTATGTAAGGGTTGCTCATCGATTGCTCTAGCACTCGGGCTTTGTTGCTGTCATCGAAATGAAACTCGGTGATATCGATAATGGTTTGCTTGATCTTTGGATCTAAAATTGGGGCTGCAACTTCGATCCTATGATCGAAGTTTCGTGTCATCCAGTCGGCAGAGGAGATATAGACTTTTGGATTACCAGCGTTACCAAAGATCATCACTCTTGGGTGTTCGAGAAAACGATCGACCACACTGACAATCTCAATATGGTCACTGATGTTGGGTATGCCAGGGACAAGAGAGCACATTCCACGAATGACCATTCTCACTTTTACATTGGCTTGGCTGGCCTGATAGAGCTTCTCAATGATCTCTCGGTCGACCAAATTGTTGAGTTTTAGAGTGATGCTTGCAGGCTTATTCTCCATCGCGTTTTGTATTTCATTATCTATCAATTGATACAGACGTTTTCTTGTATTCTTTGGTGACACAATCAGTTGTTTGAACTGTGATTTTTGATAAGGGTTTTCAATATACTTAAAGACTTGTCTCACCTCTTGGGTCAAATCTTCATTCGCAGTGAGCAGAGAGAAATCGGTATACACGCGCGCTGTTACTTCATGAAAGTTACCGGTGCCAATATGAGCGTAATGCGCCGTATGCTTTCCTTCTTTCCGTTTAATGAGCAGCAGCTTAGAGTGAATTTTCAAACTTGGGATACCATGGATGACTTTGATACCGGCTTCTTGAAGTTTCTTTGTCCACTGAATATTGGCTTGTTCATCAAAGCGAGCTTGAAGCTCAACGACGACAGTTACTTTCTTACCATTGTGCGCCGCATCGATGATCGAGCTAAGGAGCTTTGAACCTTCTGCAACACGGTAAACGTTTATTTTTATGGAAGTTACCTTCGGGTCAAAGGAAGCCTGCCTCACGAGTTCAGTAATGTGATTAAAGGTGTGATAAGGGTAATGCAACAAGATGTCACGAGCTTTGATCGCTTCGAAATAGTTTGGGTAATGACTGAAATGCGCGCACTTAATCGCGGGTAGTGGACGATTAACTAAATCACGTCGATTAAGGCGTGGGAACTCAGAGAAGTGTTTGAAGTTATGGTAGCGACCACCCGCAATGACACTGTCATAGTCAGATAGTTTAAGTCTGACTTGTAAGAAATTGAGCATTTCAGCGGGCATTTCTGACTCATAGATAAGGCGTATCGGTAGTGCCGTCAAACGCTGTTCTAAACCCAACGACATAGATTCTAGTAGAGTATTTTCATTGCTCTCTTGAAGGTCATAATCGGCATCACGAGTCATTTTTATAGCAAAGCAACGCACGGAGTCATACTCAAAGAATCCTTTAAGCAAGTCATCTAAACAAAATCGAACTATATTATCTAATAAGATCAAAGTCGTACGCTGTGAACCCGAAGTGTCTGGTAACTTAACAAATCGAGGGAGAGCTTCAGATGGGATTTCGAGTAAGACATATTGAGAAGATGTCTCTTGCTCAATGTCGATCGCCAAGTAGCTTTGTTCATCTTTGATAATATTGAGTAACTGGCTATCTTCGTTCAAGAGAAACGGAGTTAAATGTGGAAGCACTTTTTTCTTAAAATACTTTTTGATCCACTCACTTTGCTCTTCGCTGATTTGCTGTTCGTTGATCAGAAAAATACGATTGCGCGCCAGTTCCAATAGTAATTCACTATACAATTCATGGAATTGAGCATCGAGCTTACTTGCTTGGCTCTGCATTTGAGTTAGCAGGGTTTTCTGCGAGTTGGCAGGTAATTGAGGATCTTGAAGTAAGATCTTTCGTTTCACATCAGCAAATCGGACTTTGTAAAACTCATCGAGGTTTTTCGAGTAAATACCTAAAAAACGAACTCTTTCGATTAAGGGAACTGACTTGTCGGCCGCTTCTTGGAGTACTCTTTCGTTGAAGGATAACCAGCTAAGTTCTTTTGTGGCATAGTCTTTTTCCATCGAGATGATAATCCTTGAGTGCTGGCTATAGAGCTAATTACTTTAATTTAGAATGACAAAATTCACAAAATCTATGATCTTACTTTAAGAAATATGGTCAACAAACTTGTTATTAGTTTCAGTTGTTTAACGTAACTTGTAATATAATTGTCATCTAACGTACATATTATGTCAGTAGCTAAAAAAAGGTAGATAAACAGATGGCTTCAGCCCAATTTTCATTGAAAGAGCGCGACAAAAAAAGATGGTTGAAAGATCGTCTCGTCCGTTTTTCGGTGACATGTGGCGCGGTCAGTGTTCTAGCTGCTCTGGTGCTGATCTTTGTTTACTTGGCGATGGTCATTTTACCGGTATTTTCTGATACTGGTTTAGAGACAGACCAAGCCGTGAAGACCGTAGCCATAGAAAAGCCTATCGCCTTATCCGTGGATGAATACGGTCAGCATGCGTTTACTATCGAAAAATCCGGTTTGGTTCAGTTTTGGGATTTAGAGTCTCAAAATACACATTCTTACTTTGAGCGTAATGTTTTAGCTAACCCCATCGCTTTTTCTCGAAATACCCCATCTGAAAACTGGTTTGCCTTTGCTGATAGCGCAAGCAACCTTACTTTTTTCTACCCTGAGTATAGTGCGCCTGTGCTGCAAAAGGGCAGTGAAGCCGATCCTAAAATTGAGCAAATCGATCTCCCTGAACCATTTTTAAATGATGAATCGTCAAATGGGACGACAATCGAAAAATTCGCGTTCTCTAAGAATGGGCGTGGTATCACGGTTGCCGCTCAGCTAAGTGACCAACGAGTCTTAGTAAAGTGGTACCAAAATGACGTTACGGGTCAGTATGTTTTTCAGAAGAGCCAGTGGCTATCGGATAAGTTGGGCTTGCAGCAACAGTTGTTAGTCACACCTGATGGCCAAACCTTATATCTCCGAGCTCAATCGGATTTAGTGGTTTTGAAGCTATCAGATAGCGGCTTCAATGTTCGTGAAGTGGTTGATCTTAGCTTGAATGATGCGAAGCATTCGGTGAAAAGTATCGATTTACTGTCTGGAGCTTATTCACTGTTGGCTACGCATGAGGACGGACAGGTTTCTCAGTGGTTCGATGTACTCAAAGATGAAAAGCGTAGCCTGACCCATATTCGCGACTTCCAACTCGCCGAAGAGGTTCAGTTTATTCTGCCAGATACTTATAGAAAGGGTTTTTATAGTTTCTATCAGAATGGCACATTACAAAGCCACTATACGACCAGTGAAAAGCTGTCGCTGTTTGAGCGCGCATTTGATAAGTCACCACAATTAGCGGCTATGTCTGCTAACGAACTGCATTTGGCGACGCTGATTGATGGCACCATCAGCGTGGCTAAAGTTGATAACGAATATCCGCAAATATCATTCTCATCGCTTTGGCAAAAAGTCTGGTACGAAAGCTATCCTGAGCCACAATACGTTTGGCAATCAACGTCGGCGAACGATGACTTTGAAGAAAAATTCAGTTTAGTCCCTATCACATTCGGTACTATCAAAGCCGCTTTGTTTGCGATGATGTTTGCCGTGCCGGTTGCTGTGCTCGGAGCCATTTACACCGCATACTTCATGTCTCCACGAATGCGAAGAGTCGTGAAGCCGTCGATAGAACTGATGGAAGCTCTTCCGACCGTTATCATCGGATTCTTGGCTGGGCTTTGGTTTGCTCCCATTGTTGAAACGCATTTAACGGCCGTCTTCTCGTTAATGGTGCTATTACCACTGAGCACGCTACTGACTGGGCTTGTTTGGTTCTGTTTGCCAAAAATGGTGACGAGCCGTTTTACTAATGGTTGGCATGCTCTGATATTGATCCCGGTATTGGTGATTACTGTGATGGCAGTCTTTGCTGGTGAAAATGGTATGGAAGCCTTGTTGTTTGGTGGTGATATTCGTACTTTCTTAGCTAACTATGGCATCGACTTTGACCAACGTAATGCGTTGGTGGTTGGCTTCGCTATGGGCTTCGCTGTGATCCCGACAATTTTCACGATTGCAGAAGACGCTATTTTCTCTGTGCCAAAACATTTATCCGATGGCTCACTGGCTTTGGGAGCGACGGCGTGGCAGACCCTTATTTATGTGGTGTTATTGACGGCTAGCCCTGGTATCTTTTCTGCAATCATGATGGGGCTAGGACGAGCGGTTGGCGAGACTATGATTGTCTTGATGGCGACAGGTAACACCCCAATTCTTGACTGGAATATTTTGGAAGGGATGAGGACATTATCGGCAACGATTGCTGTTGAATTACCAGAATCTGAGGTGGGCGGTTCTCATTTCCGCTTGTTGTTCTTAGCGGCACTCTTACTGTTTATTTTTACATTCGCGGTGAACTCTGTCGCAGAGTGGGTTAGACAAAGACTGAGAGATAAATATCGTGCGCTTTAGTTTTAAAGCTCTACCTCAATGTGTCTCAATGGCTGTTAGCTGTTTGACTAGTGTATCTCACGAACTTGGCTCTTCCTTGGGTTCAGCACGTCAGAGCAAGGTCGTTCATAATGAATAAACTGAAGTCATTATTGTCTTGGATTAAATCAGGCTCTCCGTGGATATGGCTAACGGGTGGGGCGGTGAGCATCAGTATGCTTTCGGTTCTTGGCCTAATGCTGTTGATTGGCTGGAAGGGCTTGACTTATTTTTGGCCTGCTCCTTTGTACCAATGGCAAGTGGATTCTAAAGATGCATCGTTAGTTGTCGGCCTCGACGAAACGGTAGTAAAGCAAGATGTATTGATTGGCCAGTTATATGAACGAAAATACATCCCGATAGAGCAAGTCCCACAAGTACACGACCTCTTGTCGACTCAAAACCTGTCGACTGGGCTAATTCAGCGCTTAAGTATCAAAGTTGCCAACAGGGAGATTTATCCAGCGGACTTTGTTTCCATTTTGGATGTGAACTTACGTGAACCAACCACCCCACCTGACTGGGCTGTGATTGAGCGAAGTCGAGGTGGTTATTTCTTTGGTAAACCAGTGGGTTTTATAACCGCTTCTGGCACCTTTGATTCGAACATAGACCAAAAGCTCGAGCAAGGCTTGGCGTTCGCTGATACGTTACGTAAAGAAACGTCGCGTGTAGTGAACCAAGAAATCCGCAATATCAGCTGGCAATTGGAAAATTTGCGCTTAGAAAAACGTAAGCTTGAACTCAATGAGTCAGTGAGCGATGAATACCTTAAAACCTATACTCAAACTAAACTGGAATTAAATCGCCAGTTGGCTGAAGCCGAAGTAAAGCTTGAGCATCTTAGAACACAGCTCAATGTCGAAAGCTTGTTGGTAGAAGATATGACAGGAGAGCAGGTTGAAATTTCGCTCAGTCATATTTTGGATTATTGGTACCCGAATAATATGTCTTATCTTGAAAAGGTTGGACATTGGGGAAAACAAGTTTGGAAGTTCTTGTCGGAGAACCCACGAGACTCAAACTCTGAAGGCGGTGTGTTTCCTGCGATTTTTGGCACGGTACTGTTGGTTATTCTTATGTCGATTGTAGTGATGCCTCTTGGTGTGGTTGCTGCGATATATCTTCATGAATATGCAAAAAACAACGCATTAACACGTTTGATTCGTATTGCCGTAATTAACTTAGCTGGTGTACCGTCGATTGTGTATGGTGTATTCGGCTTAGGATTCTTTGTGTATACCATAGGTGGCTCAATCGATTCTTTGTTTTACGCAGAACGATTACCCGCTCCGACATTTGGTACGCCGGGCCTATTATGGTCCGCACTGACCTTAGCGGTATTAACATTACCCGTTGTTATTGTAACAACGGAAGAGGGCTTAACGCGCATCCCTAGCTCCGTGAGGCACGGTTCATTAGCGCTTGGTGCTACTCAATTCGAGACGCTTTGGCGCATTGTTTTACCGATGGCAAGCCCTGCGATTATCACGGGTTTGATTTTGGCAATCGCGAGAGCTGCGGGGGAGGTTGCCCCATTAATGCTGGTGGGTGTGGTGAAACTCGCATCAAGCTTGCCTGTGGATGGTCAGTTCCCATACCTGCATTTAGACAGAAAGTTCATGCATTTAGGTTTTCATATCTATGATGTTGGGTTTCAAACCTCTAATATCGAAGCGGCACGACCTTTAGTGTATGCGACTTCATTTTTACTGGTTACTGTGATTGTTGGATTGAATTTAACGGCCATCAATATCCGTAATAACTTGCGTGAAAAATACCGAACCTTAGGACAAGATTAGATGTTCTCGATTAATGAAACCTTGGGTTACCAAGCACCACTTGATGTTCACAATTTGAAGGATGAGCAAATTGCTATCTCGATTGAAGGGCTGAATCTTTATTATAAAGAGAGCCAAGCACTTGATGATATTTCAATGCAAATCCCAAAGGGACAGGTGACCGCGTTTATTGGCCCATCAGGGTGTGGTAAGTCGACTCTACTGCGCTGCATTAATCGCATGAACGATCTTGTTGAAGGTTGTAAGGTTTCCGGAAAAGTGAAGCTTCATGGCAAGAACGTCTATCACCCTAAGGTGGATGTCGCGACCTTACGACGCCGAGTCGGCATGGTGTTTCAACGTCCGAACCCTTTTCCTAAATCTATCTATGAGAATGTGGTTTATGGATTGAGGCTGCAAGGCGTGAGCAACAGCCGAGATCTTGATGATGCAGTTGAGCGCTCTCTGCGCGCCGCGGCGTTGTGGGATGAAGTCAAAGATCGTTTGCATGAGAACGCCTTTGGGTTATCGGGTGGTCAACAGCAGCGTTTAGTCATCGCTCGTGCGGTTGCCATCGAACCTGAAGTGCTGTTATTGGATGAGCCAACATCGGCACTCGATCCGATTTCGACATTGACGATTGAAGAGTTGATCAACGAACTTAAAACCCAATACACCGTTGTTATTGTTACTCATAACATGCAGCAGGCAGCTCGCGTGAGTGACCACACCGCTTTTATCCATATGGGTAAGTTGATCGAGTACTCAGATACTGATTCTATATTTACTTCGCCATTGAAAAATCAAACGGAAGACTACATTACAGGTAGGTACGGCTAACGTTTAAGTTCGCGCCATCTAGAGCTAAGTCACTCTAAAATAAACGGCTTTATTCATTTCTTTTAAGGAGCTGACATGCATTTTGGTCGCCACATCTCAGGACAGTTTAATGTCGAATTAGAATCTATCCGTACACACGTATTAACTATGGGTGGGTTGGTAGAGCAGCAGTTGTCATTTGCGATGCAAGCGCTTCATAAAGATGATGTTGAATTGGCCAAAAAAGTGATTCGTGATGACCATAAAGTGAATGCGATGGAAGTTTCAATCGATGAAGCATGTACTCGTATTATCGCGAAGCGTCAGCCGACTGCCAAAGATCTGCGTTTGATTATGGCGATCATCAAAACCATTACTGATCTAGAACGTATTGGCGATGTGGCTTCTAAAATCGCACAGGGTGCGATTGAGATCCCTTCAACGAAAGAGCAAAAGTTTCACGTCTCGTTAGAGCCATTGTGTCGTCAGGCTATTACTATGCTGCATCAAGTATTAGATGCGTTTGCTCGTATGGATGTAGACGCGGCGGCAGAAGTACATAAACTTGATGATAAGCTGGATGCGGAATATGAAGCTGTGATTCGTCAGTTGATGACGTACATGATGGAGGATCCTAAGAACATCCCCAATATCCTGCAAGTGATGTGGTCAGCTCGTGCGATTGAGCGAGTGGGAGATCGTTGCCAAAATATCTGTGAATACATTATTTACTTTGTGAAGGGTAAAGATGTACGCCACCTTGGTGATCAAAGCCTAGATGACGCACTGAAGTAGGTATTAACTTTAGAATCGAATAATTGCACCAAGGTTAAGGTTGATTGTTGTGTCGTAAGGCACGAAGGTCTTATTGTGATCAAAAATATTCATATCAACACCAGCTCGTAGCCCAAGCACTGGTGTTGCTTGGTAAACATAGGCTCCACCAAGACTTAATCCATGTGCTGTCTTCTCTTCAATTTCGCCGTTACGCGTTTTTGCCCCGTCATAACTCGCTACGCCAATCTCCGCCTGAAAGCCGTGGTTCTGGTTTCTTCCAAACATATTTTGAATACCAACGCGGTACGCATCGACATTTTCATCGTATCGGTCGCTGTCATACCAAAGGTGAGAATAGCTCAGATAAACCGCACCTAGATTCGCCACATCAGTAATACCTGCTTGCATTCCAAAGCCATGATAAGAACCAATCTTTAGTTCAGGAGATAAGTGAAGACCATTTGAAAGTGCAGAGGTTGAGAATAAAGCTGAAGCTAAAAGAAGTGTTTTAAATTTCATGGTACCACCGAAGTAATTTTGCGCCCTCCTTAGCATTAGGTCGATCCATGCGTGAATCCAGTGAAATCACTGGCTAACGGTGATCATTATATGGGCTTTGAAAGAGCAGGCTAATTCGCATTGGTTATCTCTGTGATAATGCCTGCTTATCAGCAGGGGTGATCATTACACGTGATCTTTGGGGCTTACGTAGCCTTACAAAACGAGCTTGATAGAAGTGTCTAAACATAAGCTGATGCTCTGTAATGTATTTGTTTAAGGCACATGAGAAAAATAACGATAGTATCGATATAGCTCATTGATGCTCGCTATATTCTTACTTATCTTTAATTTATTCTTCTACTGAATTTTTCCCTTACATTTATTTTTAGGTAGATATCAGTATGAAGAAGTTTCTTTTCGTTGTGACTCCTCTTTTCGTGTTAACTGCGTGCGGCAGCGTTGCCATCATGGACAAATCAGATGCGGTTAATCAGCAGCCAGAACTCATGGTTAAAACTGATGGTGATTTTTGGGGGTTAGGACAAGAAGGGACGTTTGATATTGCAGGTATGTACCAAGGTAAATATAGCCGAGATTCATCAGGTTCAACATGGTTTGAGACTGTTTCATTCAAAGAGGGTGAGCTGGCTGCTGAAATCACTAGAGTCGATAATGGCCAAGTGTGGAACTTAGTCTGTTCTGGCGGTGGCACTTCAGTTAACTACATGGGTGTTGATTTTGGTGGCAATAAACCTTACCGCTGTTCTGTATCTCAAAGCAATGAGAATATAGGAGAGTTCGTTTTAGAGCCTCAATCTGGGATGATCAGTGTTAGCTTAGAAAAGAAAGAAGCTGGCTACATCCGAGTTGGGGCGAATAAATATGACGTAGAAACTGTCCATTCAAGTAAAGACCTTTTAATGTCGGTAGAAAAACCACTAGGGTATAGCTTTAAACACGCTTTTAAAGAAATAGCGGCTGCACAGACAAATGGAATGATAACGCTACAGATGTTACCTGAACTTAATGACGCTGAAAAAGACACATTAGTTATCGGTACTATTGCTAGCGCACTGAGTTGGCGTCCGGAAGAGTAAAATACAATATATAACTTTTAATCGAACTTACTTTTGTACTTGTTCTGATAAAACTTGCTCTATGAGTTTTGAAAGCCAATTTGTTAAAGGTGAGTTTCGATTTTTAATGTGTATATAACTATAGACCGGAGTTTTCAGCGTTTTTCCGTCGACTGAGACATCTATCCCGCGTAATGTCGGATAGTTTTCTACTGGGAAAAGGTTGGAATGGGGCATGTACATATCAGTATGTTGAATGACATCGATTATAGCCATGACCAATTCGCTGCGAAAACCGATACGATGCTCGATGGAAAGGTCGGTTAGAATCTGAGACGCTAAGTTAAAATTGTCATTCCAACCTGGTGTTACTAAAGATGCGATTTCGTACCCTGCCATGTCATTTGGAGTCACGGTGTCTTGCTTTAAAGGGTGATCTTTCCTAACAAATATACGTCCTGTTAATTCAATGAGCTGCCTTGTATAGACTTCTTTACTTGTCTTTTCCCCTAAATAGCTTACTCCCATCAAAACCTCATCTTTTTGTATATCTGAGACAGACGAGTTTGACCATGGAACAAGCTTTAGTTTAGCGTTTGGTGCTTGCGCTTTTATATCTTTAAAAAGTGAGCCAGACAGACAAGAAAGCACCACTGGAGATAGGGCTATTTTCAACGTGTAATCGATCTCTTTCGGATCAAAAGTGTTTGATGTATTAACCGCGATAGATAGACCGTCCATGAACGGCTTGATTTGATTAGTGAGCTGCTCTGAAAATGCCGTAGGTTGTAAGCCTCCATGAACCTTTACGAAAAGGTCATCGTTGAAGTGGTGTCTTAGCTTTTGTAGGGCTTGGCTAACCGCTGGCTGAGAAACGAATAAACGTTCCGCAGCCTTTCTGGTGTTTTTTTCTTGATAAACAATAAGAAATGTTCGTAACAGGTTTAAATCAAGAGAGCTGAATAAGTCTTTAGCCATATCTGTCCATGAAAATTTTCTGTGCTATTAACTCTAATATACGCCAGTCCGCTAGATTCGTCAGCGTGGTTCTCTGGATTTGTGTTAGTGACGATTACCCTAAGCGGTGAGGGCAGCTCTCACATTGGATATCTTATTCGCATCAGTTACTGGTATCTGATAATCATCAACATCATTACTGCCCATTTGAGCGCTTGAATTGCTTTCCATTAGGCTGGGTCTTGTTGATTTTCCTGAAAGGTGAAGTGCAGGTACTTGGGTGGAGCTTTGAATCATTTTGGCATTCGTTGCGTTGACGCCTGCACCAGCCATTATATCGATTCTGCCATCGGCTTGTTTGACCATATCTGCGAGCACATTGATGCCTTGCTCTGCATTAATAGCAAGCCCTGACGTCAGGATTCTTTCACATCCAAGCTCAATAATCTGCTCTAACGGTACTTTATAATCCTGAAGTTGGTCGATTGCACGGTGGAAGGTGATTGCTAGTTTGAGTTGGTGAGCCTTGCTTGAGAGAATTTGCATTGCAGACATATCAATCTCACCATCAGGTGTTAGTACACCCAGAACGACGCCATTCAACCCTGCTCTCGCACAAGCTTCAATATCTTCCAGCATACAGAGTATATCGTCATAATCGAATATGAAGTCACCTTGTCTCGGTCGTATCATGGCATAAACTGGTACGGACGAAATTTTTGCCGCTTGCTTCATCATTCCGAAGCTTGGAGTTAACCCGCCAAGTGCTAATGAAGAGCAAAGCTCAATTCGATTCGCGCCACCAGATAGTGCGTTATATAGAGATTCTAAGTTATCGATACAGACTTCAATTTCGGTGTTCATCGTATTTATCCGTTCAAAAAGATACGGACGAAATCATAACAACCTAGATACGGATATGAATAGGTGGTAGCAGAGGAAAATAGGGGTAAAGTTTGTTCTTGTAACTGCCTCTATTAAATGTTGCAGAGACGGTTTAGGTAGAGAATTGTCGTCGGAGAGAGATGAAAAAAGCCCGAAGCGTTAACTTCGGGCTTTTAATAGGACTTTACTTCTTAACTGATTGGCGGTGCGCTTTGCGCTATTAGCTTATGCTTTATTTCTCTTTATAGAGAGTCTTCCAACCATTAACCCGCGTTGAGTTCGGGCTTAAGAGGTAATTACTTGCTTAGGTCGTCAGCGTGCTCAGATAGGAATGCAGCAACACCTTGTGGAGATGCGTCCATACCTGATTTACCTTCTTCCCATTGTGCAGGACATACTTCACCGTTCTTCTCGTGGAAGTTTAGTGCGTCTACCATGCGTAGCATTTCGTCGATGTTACGACCTAGTGGAAGATCGTTAACTACTTGGTGACGTACAAGGCCGTCTGCGTCGATTAGGAAAGAACCACGGAAAGCAACGCCTGCTTCTGGGTGCTCAACATCGTATGCTTTGCAGATTTCGTGCTTAACGTCAGCAATTAGAGGGTATTTAACTTGACCGATACCGCCATCAGCGATAGCAGTGTTACGCCATGCGTTGTGAGAGAATTGAGA
The DNA here is from genome assembly GCF_041475145.1 of Vibrio sp. 10N.222.49.A3. Lineage (NCBI taxonomy): Bacteria > Pseudomonadati > Pseudomonadota > Gammaproteobacteria > Vibrionales > Vibrionaceae > Vibrio > Vibrio sp. 10N.222.49.A3. The sequence continues at coordinate 53,185 of NZ_JBFRVM010000022.1, read as the reverse complement.
ATCGATAGAAACACCGATTACTTCAACGCCTTTAGCTTGGAAATCTTCTAGACGGTTGTCGAAAGCGATTAGCTCTGAAGGACAAACGAAAGTGAAGTCTAGTGGGTAGAAGAAAACTACCGCTTTCTTACCTTTAGTGAATTCTGCGAAGTTGAAGTTATCAACGATCTCACCGTTACCTAGAACAGCTGCTGCAGTAAAGTCAGGGGCTTGACGACCTACTAGTACCATTTGGAATCTCCTAAAAAATTAGTTGGCCCAACACATCTTTGTTTGGGCTCCGTTTCTACGGGACAAACTATAGTACAATCGGTACTATAGAAAAAAGCGAATTAAATAGATTAAGTTAATCGAAAAAAGCGATAAGCTTATTCTTTGTCCGTTCCTTAGGTCAAATGACCTTCACTTAAGTTATCCTACTCATATTACAAAGTAATTTTATGAATAAATGGCCAAGTCTTAAGCAACTTCACTATCTTGTTACTCTTCACGAAACTCGCCACTTTAGCGACGCTGCGGATCGCTGCTTCGTGAGTCAATCGACACTAAGTAAAGGCATTCAAAACCTGGAAGAACTCATTGGTTGTCCTCTCTATGAGAAGAAAGATAAAAAGAGCCCATTGGTTTTCACTCAAGCGGGTGAGCTGGTGGTTAAGCATGGTCGAGAGTTATTGGCGAAAGGGCAAGACTTGGTTGAGCTCGGAAATCTATGTAATGGAGACGCGATGCAAGGGCAGTTGCGAGTAGGGTGTATTCCAACTATTGCTCCATTCCTATTGTGCGATTTGGTACAAGAAGCGAACCAACGTTTTCCACAGTTGAACTTGTTGTTACGGGAAGACACGACCACTAACCTATTGGCTGCGTTGCGTCATGGTGAGTTGGATGTACTGATTCTGGCTTTGCCTGTCGATATCGACAACATGGAGAGCAAAGTTGTTGGGCAAGACCCTTTTAGAATGGTAATCAGCCGCAATCAAGCCGATGGTATTCGTGTTCCGATTAAATATGATGACCTGCCAGACGAATCTGTATTCTTGTTGGAGAACGAGCACTGCTTAACCGAGCACGCGGTATCAGCTTGTAAGCTAACCGACAAAGAGAAGATAAACCCGTTCACCGCCACAAGCCTACATACGTTGGTACAAATGGTGGCAAATGGTTTAGGAACCACCTTTATTCCACAAATGGCGATCGATCATGGTTTGTTGCAAAATCAGAATTTAGTGGTGATTGACCCTCCCGGTCAACAAGCTTATCGCGATATAGGCCTTGTATGGCGACCAAGCTCGTCACGTCTTGAAACCTTTCATCAGTTAGCTGATGTAGTCTCAGAATTGCTTTAAAAAACTAGAAAGTAAAATTCAAAAGAAAAAGAGCAGCTATTTGGCTGCTCTTTTTGTTTGTTTATTTGAGAAGAAAAACAAACAAATAGTGGCGTTAGAAGCTTATTTATCTATTTTACTATAACGTTAGATTTTGAAAAAACTCAGCAAGTCTTTTTGCTTAACAGCTAATGAAGAGAGTTCTTCACTTGCCTGTTTGCTCTGCTCAATTCCTGAAACATTTTGATGAACAATATCAAAGGTCAGAGAAACATTTTGTGAAATATCTTGTGTTACGCCAGATTGCTCTTCAGACGCTGTGGCTACTTGTGTGTTCATATCAGATATTAGTTGTACTGAGTCAGTGATAGAAGCGAATGCAGCACGAAGCTGTTCGCTATACTGTCTAGATTCTTCTGCTAACGAAAGATTGGATTGCATAAATTGGTTCGCATCTTTCGCTTGAGCCTGAAGGCGAGATATTATTTCTTGAATATCGACCGTTGATTGTTGTGTTTTAGCGGCAAGAGAACGAACTTCATCTGCTACCACCGCAAAGCCTCGGCCTTGCTCTCCCGCTCGAGCGGCTTCAATGGCTGCATTTAACGCAAGTAAGTTAGTTTGCTCAGAAATTGAATTGATCACTTCAATAACACTACCGATCTCTACCGAGTACTCTTGCAATTGATTAACGATGTTTGATGTTTCTTCGATCGAGTCTTCAACTTTTCGAGATATATCATCTGATGCATCGAGGGAAACTCCTCCCTCTTTGACATTGGAAGTTGCACCAGTTGCCGCGTTCTCAGCACTAGCAGCATTATGGCTGACTTCATTCGCCGTACTAGAAAGCTCATTGATGGCTGTCGCGATTTGTTCCATTTGACTCAGTTCTTGTTGAGCATTTCCTTCTGTTTGGCTCATTACCGCGGTTAGCTCAACGGAGGCTGCTGAAACATTGTCTGAAATCTGGTGGAAACCATCGATGATTCGACGTAGTTCTTGGCGCATTTCTAAAATGTTTGCGTATATACCGGTTTCTTTACCCGTAATTGGAATCTGCTTTGAAAGATCACCAGCGGCGACTTCGGCAACAATTGCTTGGATGTCACTTGGCTCTCCTCCAACGACTTTCCATACACTGCGGTAAATCGAAACGGCAATGCTAAGAGAAGCGGCGACAACGAGAATTGAAAGAACGCCAAGCACAAATTGCGCGTTAGAGAATCGCTCGACCATATTAGGCCCGACAGAGTCTTGCTCTGACTTTGTTGATAGCTTTATCTCTTCAATTGTTTTTGCTGCATTAACACCAGCAAGATCAAGAGTCCCTGAAATGATGCCATTTCGCGTGTTTATAGTGTCAACGATCTTTGAAAATGTGTTGCGGTAAATTTTGAAGGCACTAGTGAAATCGTTTAAGTAGTTGATTTGTTCCATCGACATGAGTTGAGATTCGATTGTTTCTGCAAGTAGTGCGGCAGAGGCAAACTCTTTTTCAGCACGCTGAGCATCTTCTGTTTTATTGCTCGTCAGAAATTTAGAAGCGTACAATCTTGATAGCAATACATGCTGCTGAAGCTGTCCTGAACTGACAGCAACTTCTAAATCTTCTTCAGCTGAAGCTTGGGTCATTAGGTTGGTCACTGCCTCACGCATATTGACCCCTGATGGGTCTAAGGCCTCTTGAACTAGGTTGTTTCGAGTATTGACAAGTTGAACAACCTTGTTAAAGCCTTGGCTATATTGATCAAGCTGCTTCTTTATCGTTAGGAATTCATTTTTGTGTAGATCGTCAAGATGAGAGTCTAATATTTCATCTATCAATTGATTTGATGCGGTGATACGTCTATTCAGTTCAGAAGCATGTGACGGAATAGGGTTCTTAATATATTTAAGTGCAGATAAACGAGCTTCCAGAATATTGGCTTGGATTCGACCTGTTGAGGCACTTGTTATTGCAAGAGAGCGGTAGGTGTTAAACCCATCACTCGATTGATAAAAGCGTAATGAAGCAACGACTGAAATAACCAAAATTAGCGCGAGAATCACGCCAAAACCTAAGGTCAGCAATTTCTTTAAACTCATAAATATCATTCCTAGTAAGGCAGCTTGTTTTTATTCTTAACAAATTCTTACATGATTCTAACGATAAATATATCAATAAATAGTATGTATCCACTATATTTTTATGTCTAAGAGTGATGGATAAATAGGTTGTTGATATTATTGGGTTTTGTAACTTGCCTCTCGGCTTTTCATAAAAATAGATGAGATTTTAGACGTGTCAGAATTTAGATATGTTAAGAGCCTCAGGTTCAAAGGCTCTAAGGATTATCGTGAGTAATACAAACGGACTAACTTTCGACCTCTTCCGGTTCCGCTTCTTCTTGTAGCTCTAGCAGGTTAATGGCTATCGTAACGAAATCGCTGTCTGTAATGATGCCCACGAGTTCGTGGTTTTCTACGACAGGTAAACAGCCCACTTTGTGTTTCTGCATATAGATAGCCGATTCTTTTAACCCAGCACGCGGCTCTACTGACATAACACTTTTGTGCATGATGTCGTTGAGGGGAGTAGCGAGAGTAAAAGATTGAGCTTGTGGGATGTTTTGTAGGCTGGATTCTTGAGCGGCAAGAACGTCTCGCTGTGTGACGACGCCAAGTAGTTGTCTGTCGGCATCAACAACCGGAATATGGCGGATATCAAGCGCTTTCATCATGTGCTTTGCATCGGCCAGTGAGTGTGAGCGCAATAGGGTATGAGGGTTGCGAGTCATCATATCTTCAACCTTGATCATACGGACCTCCTTCTTTTTTATTTGTTGCTATTACTATAGTTTTTTATCCAAAAAATAACTGAGATCTAACGCATTTTTGGGTGAGTTTCATGCAACTAATTTTGTTTTTTTATGAGGGGGAATGGTCGTATTATTTTACGACTCTTTACAATAATCCAATGCTGTAAACCTTGCTATTGCGGCTCGTGTGCCTATACTAGCCCACTGCGAAATTTTTAGTCATGTTTACGATGTGTTTCTGGTAACGATTTACTTACCGAAACGATTGTTCGGCAACTTCGACTTATTATTCGTCAACGGCATAAATATCATCAACTAAGACAAGACTCGACACATGCAAGTTTCAGATTTTCACTTTGACCTACCAGATGAACTCATTGCTCGCTACCCTCAAGAGGAGCGCACAGCAAGCCGCCTACTTAAATTAGATGGCAATAATGGCAACCTAGCTGATGGTTCGTTTAAAGACGTTTTAGACTTGGTTGAGCCAGGTGATCTTGTTATTTTTAATAACACTCGCGTGATTCCTGCTCGTGTATTCGGTCGCAAGGCATCAGGCGGTAAGCTTGAAGTGTTGGTTGAACGTATGCTGGATGAGAAAAGCATTCTTGCGCATGTTCGTTGTTCTAAATCACCGAAACCGGGTACCAAATTGTTCCTTGGTGAGAACGATGAGTATGAAGCTGAAATGGTGGCACGTCATGATGCGTTATTTGAAATCCATTTCACATCCGATCAAAGCGTTTTAGAGATTCTTAACAGTGTTGGTCACATGCCACTGCCTCCTTACATCGATCGTCCAGATGAAGACGCCGATAAAGAGCGCTACCAAACTGTCTATAATGAAAAGCCGGGTGCAGTTGCTGCGCCAACAGCAGGCCTTCACTTTGATGACAAGCTAATGGCTGACATGAAAGAAAAAGGTGTTGAGTTTGCTTACGTGACGCTTCACGTTGGTGCTGGTACGTTCCAGCCAGTAAAAGTCGATAATATCAATGACCACCACATGCATGCTGAGTACGTTGAAGTACCGCAAGAAGTGGTGGATGCCGTAGCTGCTGCAAAAGCACGTGGCGGGCGTATTATTGCCGTTGGTACAACCTCTGTGCGTTCACTAGAAAGTGCGGCTCAAGATGCATTGAAAAATGGCACTGAGTTAGTTCCTTTCTTTGGTGACACAGAAATCTTCATCTTCCCTGGTTATGAATATCAGCTGGTGGATTGCTTGATTACCAACTTCCACTTACCAGAATCAACGCTGATTATGTTGGTGAGTGCATTTGCTGGCTACGACAATGTGATGGGCGCATACGATCACGCAGTGAAGAGCGAATACCGTTTCTTCAGCTACGGTGATGCGATGTTCATCAATAAGAAAACGAGCTAATTTTAGCTGGTTATAAACGATATAAGCAGAATTTACGGGTGCTAGCAGTAAGCTAGGAGTCGGGCAGGGTGTCTGTCTAATCTCTCGCAAGGAATACGCGACCGCTCCTCATAGAACCCACTAGACTGAACTTTTGTTTGGCCTAAGGTTCTGAATTAACAGTCAGATTGTTTCTCTGGCATATTGGAGGCTTCGTGAAATTAAAATACGAACTTAAAAAAACTAATAGCGGCGCACGTCGTGGTCAACTTCAGTTTGAACGCGGTACCGTTGAAACCCCAGCATTCATGCCTGTAGGTACTTACGGTACGGTTAAAGGCATGACACCTGAAGAAGTAAAAGACACAGGTGCTGAAATCCTATTAGGTAATACATTCCACCTATGGCTACGTCCTGGTCAAGAAATCATGAAACTGCACGGTGATTTGCACGATTTCATGAACTGGAAAGGTCCTATCTTGACTGATTCAGGTGGCTTCCAAGTATTCAGCCTAGGCGCAACGCGTAAAATCACTGAAGAAGGTGTTCATTTCCGTAACCCTGTAAACGGTGACAAGATCTTCATGGACGCTGAGAAGTCGATGGAAATCCAAAAGGATCTAGGCTCAGACATCGTAATGATCTTTGACGAATGTACGCCTTACCCTGCGACGCATAAAGAAGCTAAAGACTCGATGGAGATGTCTCTTCGTTGGGCTCAGCGTTCACGCGATCACTTTGATAAGCAAGAAAACCCGAACTCATTGTTCGGTATTGTACAAGGTGGCGTATACGAAGACCTTCGTGATGTATCCGTTAAAGGCCTAACAGAAATTGGCTTTGACGGTTACGCAGTAGGTGGTCTAGCAGTAGGTGAACCAAAAGAAGATATGCACCGCATTCTTGAGCACACATGTCCTCAACTGCCTGAAGATAAGCCTCGTTACCTAATGGGTGTAGGCAAACCTGAAGACTTGGTTGAAGGTGTTCGTCGCGGTATCGATATGTTTGACTGTGTTATGCCAACGCGAAATGCACGTAATGGCCACCTGTTTGTAACGGAAGGTGTGATCAAGATCCGTAATGCGAAGCATAAAACCGATACAACACCACTAGATTCAGATTGTGACTGTTACACTTGTAAGAACTACAGCAAGTCGTACTTACACCATTTGGATCGTTGTAACGAAATCCTAGGTGCTCGACTGAACACGATTCACAACCTGCGTTTCTACCAACGAGTAATGTCAGACATTCGTCAGTCTATCGATGAAGACCGCTTTGAAGAGTTCGTTGCAGAGTTCTACGCAAGAATGGGGCGTGAAGTGCCACCACTAGGTAAAGAATCTTAGTATTTCTTTTTTGCGAGCCCTATCTCTCTTCCGAGTGATGGGGCTTGAAAATAAAGGGATACGACCCAATTAGACAAACAATTACGAAAATATAATAGAGGATGTTTTAAATGTTTATTTCTCAAGCTCACGCAGCAGCAGAAGGTGCACCAGCAGGCGGCGGTTTCGAAATGCTTATCATGCTAGGTATGTTCGCTGTGATCTTCTACTTCATGATCTACCGTCCACAAGCTAAGCGTGTTAAAGAGCACAAGAGCCTTATGTCTTCTATGGGCAAAGGTGATGAAGTTCTTACAAGCGGCGGCCTAATCGGCAAGATCACTAAGATTGCTGAAGACAGCGACTACGTTGCTATCGAACTGAACGCAAACAACGAAGTCGTTATCAAGAAAGACTTCGTTACAGCAGTGCTACCAAAAGGTACTCTGAAATCACTATAAACAGCTAGAGGATCCTCGCTGTGCTAAACCGTTATCCGTTATGGAAGTATTTGATGGTGATGTTTGCCATCGCTATCGCTGCGTTGTACGCACTTCCAAATATATACGGTGAAGATCCGGCAGTTCAAGTTACAGGGGCGCGTGGCGCCTCTGTAGATCTGTCTACGCTGGATGCTGTCACCAATGCTCTTGAAGCAGAAAACCTTTCTACTAAATCCGTTGCTCTCGAAAACGGTTCCATTCTTGTTCGATTTAACGATACAGATACGCAAATCAGTGCCCGTGATATCATCACAGAAGCACTCGGTGATGACGTTATCGTAGCTTTAAACCTAGCGGCTTCAACTCCTGATTGGCTTGAATCTATTGGTGCTGCACCAATGAAACTGGGTCTTGATCTACGTGGTGGTGTTCACTTCTTAATGGAAGTGGATATGGACGCTGCGATGCAAAAACTGGTTGGCCAACAAGAAGAAGCGTTCCGCAGTGAACTTCGTGAAGAGAAAATCCGCTACCGTGCTATTCGCCCATCGGGTAAAGATGCGGTTGAAGTGATTCTGCGTAACGAAGAGCAGCTTGCTGAAGCGAAATCGCTTCTGCAATCTAAGCACCAAGATATGACGTTCGTAGATTCAGAATCTAACGGTCGTTTCTCTTTGATTGCTAACTTCACTGAAACTCGTCTTCAAGAAATCCGCAATTATGCGGTAGAGCAAAACATTACTATTCTACGTAACCGTGTTAACGAACTTGGTGTTGCTGAGCCTTTGGTTCAACGTCAAGGTGCTAGCCGTATCGTAGTGGAATTGCCAGGTGTTCAAGACACGGCTCGTGCTAAAGAAATTTTAGGCGCAACCGCGACTCTTGAATTCCGTGAAGTGGACAGCAGTGCCGATTTGGCCGCTGCAGCTTCTGGCCGTGCTCCTGCTGGTAGTGAAATTAAGCAAGACCGTGATGGTCGTCCTGTAGTACTTAAGAAACGCGTTATCTTAGGCGGTTCTAGCATTACAGATGCAAGCTCAAGTGTTGATGAATATGGTCGCCCACAAGTTAACATCTCGCTAGACAGCGAAGGTGGTAGCAAGATGTCTACATTCTCTCGTCAAAATATCGGTAAGCTAATGGCAACCGTATTTGCAGAGTATAAAGACAGCGGTCGTAAAACACCTGAAGGCCGAGTGATCCTAAGCAAGCACGAAGAAGTGATTAACCAAGCGACGATTCAATCTGCGCTTGGCCGTAACTTCCGTATTACAGGTATCGACTCAACGGCTGAAGCTCATAACTTGGCACTTCTACTACGTGCAGGTGCATTGATTGCGCCTATCTCGATTGTAGAAGAACGTACGATTGGTCCATCTATGGGTCAACAAAACATCGATATGGGTATCATGGCGATGGTTTGGGGTATGGCTGCAGTAATGCTGTTTACACTGCTTTACTACCGTACTTTCGGTTTGATTGCGAACGTCGCTCTGATGGCTAACTTAGTGTTGATTATTGGTGTGATGTCGATGATTCCTGGCGCGACAATGACGCTACCAGGCATTGCCGGTATCGTATTGACGGTCGGTATGGCAGTCGATGCCAACGTTCTTATCTTTGAGCGTATACGTGAAGAACTTCGAGATGGACGTAGTCCACAACAAGCGATTCACCAAGGTTATGCAAACGCATTTAGTACAATCGCCGATGCCAACATCACCACACTACTAACAGCAATCATTCTATTTGCTGTCGGTACAGGTGCGATTAAAGGCTTCGCGGTAACGTTATCAATTGGTATCTTGACTTCAATGTTTACAGCTATTATCGGAACACGTTGTATCGTGAACCTGATGTATGGCGGCAAACGCGTTAAGAAACTGTCGATCTAAGGCTAGGAATTAATATGTTTCAGATTCTAAAAGCAGACAAAATGATCGACTTCATGCGTTGGTCAAAGGTTGCCTTTTTATTCTCAATCTTGATGATTGGTACTGCTATCTTCACCCTAACAACGAAATCGTTGAACTGGGGTCTAGATTTTACTGGTGGTACCCTGATTGAAGTGGGTTTTGAGGAGCCAGCAAATCTGCCTGACATTCGAAGCGCACTAGAAGCTGAAGGCTTTGGTGATGCTACGGTACAGAACTTTGGTTCTGCGCGTGAGGTAATGGTTCGTCTACGTCCACGTGATGGTGTTGCGGGCGAAACGCTTGGTAACCAAATCCTGTCTGCAATTAAAGATGGTACTGGTGAGCAAGTTGAGATGCGTCGTATCGAGTTCGTTGGTCCTAACGTAGGTGACGAATTAACAGAAGCTGGTGGCCTTGCTATCCTTGTTTCTCTGATCTGTATCTTGATCTACGTATCCGTACGATTTGAATGGCGATTAGCTGCAGGTGCTGTATTAGCCCTAGCGCACGACGTTATCATCACACTAGGTGTGTTCTCTCTAATGCAAATTGAGGTCGACCTTACCATCGTAGCAGCCTTGCTAACGGTAGTCGGTTACTCCCTCAACGATACCATAGTGGTATTTGACCGTATTCGTGAGAACTTCCGTAAGATGCGTAAAGGCGAGGCACCTGAAGTGCTGAACAGCTCAATCACACAAACATTGAGCCGTACATTGATCACTTCTGGTACCACGTTATTCGTAGTTATCGCACTGTTCGTTCAGGGCGGCGCTATGATTCACGGCTTTGCGACTGCACTTCTACTGGGTATTACCGTTGGTACTTACTCTTCTATCTACGTTGCATCTGCACTAGCTATGAAGTTGGGTATTACGCGTGAACACCTAATGCCACCACAAGTGGACAAAGAAGGTGAAGAGTTTGACGAAATGCCTTAGGCCGCGGCTTAACAACTTTCGCTAAACCAAAAAAACCGCTGGGCAACTAGCGGTTTTTTTATGTCTGTATATTGTGGGTTAGCTTTTGTATCCGATTGCACATTGCCGTATTTGCCAATACCAATACCAATACCAATACCAATACCAATACCAAGTGCCAAAGTAGCTAAGTCACTATCTAGTGGCGATCTAAATACAGCTTACAGAGCAGTGATTTGTGTTCACTGTAACTAACCGACATTTTGGTCGTATCTCGTATCTCGTATCTCGTATCTCGTATCGCGGATACAAAAAAGCCCCGCATAGCGAGGCTTTGAAAATCTTCTGCTCTTAGCTAAAGAGCATTAACGCAAGGTCTGAATTACTTCAGCATACCTTCGTTAGAGTTCTCACGAACGTGCTTAAGAATAGACTTAACACCACGCGCGCTTGAAGCAACAACATTACCAGACGTCATGTAATCAGTGCCGCCAGCAAAGTCAGTCATGATAGCACCAGCTTCACGAGCGATTAGATCGCCAGCTGCTAGATCCCATGGCTTAAGGCCTAGTTCTAGGTAACCGTCAACACGGCCAGCTGCTAGGTAACATAGGTCAAGAGCTGGAGAACCAGTACGACGGAAATCAGCACAATCAACGAATAGACCAGAGATGATCTTCATGAAAGATTCAGAGTGTTGTTTTTGCTTGAATGGGAAACCAGTCGCTAGAACAGTACCTTGAAGGTCTTTTAGTTGAGTAACACGCATACGAGCGTTGTTAAGTTGAGCGCCAGCGCCACGTTGAGCTGTGAATAGCTCGTTTAGCATTGGGTCATAAACACAAGCAACTTCTGTACGACCGTTCATGCGAACAGCGATAGATACAGAGAAGTGAGGGAAACCTTTTACAAAGTTGTTGGTGCCATCTAGTGGGTCAACGATCCATTGTACGTCAGAATCTTTACCTTCAGTTAGGCCTGACTCTTCAGAAATAATGCTGTGCTCTGGGTAAGATGATTTGATTGTCTCAATGATCATGTACTCAGCTTCTTGAGCAATGTTAGTAACGTAATCGTTGTTACCTTTTAGAGACGATTCGATCTTATCAGTTGTTTCTAGAGATTTAGCAATATGGTTGCCAGCTTTACGCGCAGCGCGTATCGCAATGTTTAGCATTGGATGCATATGGTTTTTCCCACAAGATGTTAAAGAACAGTTTAAAGCGGCGGCGAGTATACCAAAGTTTCCCCAAAAGGGAAGTGGTTATTTTTTGAACTCTTGATTTCACATTCCGAGAAGGGTCTGACCATTTTACTTAGCTATGTGTTAATATCTCGCGATTATTTTTAAAGTGGTGTCATATAGCATGTTAGACAATGTAAAAGTCGTTCTGGTTGGTACGTCTCATTCGGGAAATATCGGATCAGCAGCTCGCGCAATGAAAGTGATGGGTTTGAGTCAGTTAGTTCTTGTAGACCCTCAATGTGAAGTTGACGAGCAGACCTTAGCACTGGCTGCGGGTGCAGGTGACATCGCGGAAAACGCGACCATCGTTTCTACACTGGATGAAGCAGTAAAAGACTGTGGTTTGGTGGTTGGTTCGAGTGCACGCTCTCGTACGCTTGAATGGCCAATGCTTGAGCCGCGTGAATGTGGACAAAAATTTGCAGTTGAAGGTCAAAAGCACCCTGTAGCGTTAGTGTTTGGCCGTGAGCGCACTGGCTTAACCAATGATGAGCTTCAGAAGTGTCATTTCCATGTATGTATTCCTGCAAACCCAGAATACAGCTCACTAAACCTAGCAATGGCAGTACAGACTCTTAGCTATGAAGTGCGTGTAGCACACCTTGATATGGTGGCGAGCCAGTACCAGCCGCAGCAACAAGATGAGTACCCTCGTCACGAAGAACTAGAAATGTTCTATGAGCACCTTGAAAAAGTGATCATTGATACCCAATTTATCTCTAAGGATAAGCCGGGTCAGGTGATGAATAAGCTACGTCGTTTGTTCAGTCGAGCTCGTCCAGAGCTGCAAGAGATCAACACTCTACGCGGCATTTTGACTTCAATTGAGAAGAGTAAAAACGACAAATAAAGCCCATGCAAACTCTAAGGGTGAATACCTGACTAAAATAGTCAACTAAATACTTGACCAATTTAGTCGGGTATGGGAAAATTCCAACCACATAAACAATGTGGATACGGTGTGATATGAAACTTACATCTAAAGGAAGATATGCGGTAACAGCTATGCTAGATGTAGCACTGCATTCGCAAAAAAGCCCAGTTCCTCTGGCTGATATTTCAGAGCGACAAGGCATCTCGTTATCTTACTTAGAACAACTTTTTTCTAAGTTACGTAAAGCTGGCTTGGTTGCTAGTGTTCGTGGTCCTGGCGGTGGTTACCGTTTAGGTGCTGAAGCGAGCGACATCGCTGTCGGAACTGTAATTGCTGCAGTTGACGAATCAGTCGATGCAACTAAGTGTCACGGTCGAGCAGATTGCCAAGGTGGTACTCGTTGTTTAACTCACACTTTATGGCGTGATTTAAGCTCCCGAATCAGCAGCTTCTTAAACGACATTACGCTCGGTGAGCTAATGAAAGATAACGAAGTTTTAGAAATTTCTGATCGTCAAGATATCGATCTTGCGGTTAATAATGGTTTTGCACATAAAAATACGAGCACTACAACGATTAGTGCAGCACCTCACGGTGTTAATGCCCGCTCTTAGCGGTCAGTTTTTACATTGGAGTAGAAAATGAAACTGCCTATTTACTTTGACTATTCAGCTACATGCCCAGTCGATCCACGTGTTGCTGAAAAAATGGTTCAGTGCATGACGATGGACGGTAACTTCGGTAACCCTGCATCTCGTTCACACCGTTACGGCTGGCAGGCAGAAGAATCAGTAGATAATGCTCGTGAGCAAATTGCCGATCTACTAAATGCAGACCCACGTGAGATTGTTTTCACGTCAGGTGCTACAGAGTCAGATAACCTTGCTATCAAAGGTGCTGCGCACTTTTACGAGAAGAAAGGTAAGCACGTAATCACGTGCAAAACAGAACACAAAGCGGTTCTTGATCCATGTCGCCAATTAGAGCGTGAAGGCTTTGAGGTTACATACCTTGAGCCAGAAGCAAACGGCATCATTGATCTAGACAAGCTACAAGCTGCAATGCGTGAAGATACTGTTCTAGTTTCTATCATGCACGTAAACAACGAGATTGGTGTAATCCAAGATATCGGTGCAATCGGCGAATTATGTCGTGCACGCAAGATCATCTTCCACGTTGATGCGGCGCAGTCTGCGGGTAAAATCCCACTAGACGTAAAAGAGATGAAAGTTGATCTTATCTCTATGTCTGCACACAAAGCATACGGCCCTAAAGGCATCGGTGCTTTGTACGTTCGTCGTAAGCCACGTATTCGCCTTGAAGCGCAAATGCACGGTGGCGGTCATGAACGTGGTTTCCGTTCTGGTACGCTTGCTACTCACCAAATCGTGGGTATGGGCGAAGCGTTTGCTATCGCTAAGCAAGACATGCAGAAAGATTACGATCACGCACTAGCACTTCGTGAGCGCCTATTGAAAGGTGTTCAAGATCTAGAAGCAGTAACCGTAAACGGCGACTTAGACCAACGTGTACCACACAACCTAAACGTGAGCTTTGCTTTCGTTGAAGGTGAATCTCTGCTTATGTCTTTAAAAGACCTAGCGGTATCATCAGGTTCTGCATGTACATCAGCAAGCCTAGAGCCTTCATACGTTCTACGTGCTCTTGGTCTGAACGATGAACTGGCACACAGCTCAGTACGTTTCTCATTCGGCCGTTTCACAACGGAAGAAGAAATCGACTACGCGATTGCACAAATCCGTGTAGCGGTAAACAAATTACGCGACATGTCTCCTCTATGGGATATGTATAAAGAAGGGATTGATTTGAACACTGTTGAGTGGGCTCATCACTAATCTCACGGAAATAGAGGATTCGAGGTAACTATCATGGCATATAGCGAAAAAGTAATTGATCACTACGAAAACCCACGTAATGTAGGTTCGTTTGATAAAGAAGACCCAAGTGTAGGTAGCGGCATGGTTGGCGCACCGGCTTGTGGTGATGTAATGAAACTGCAAATCAAAGTATCTGCAGAAGGTATTATTGAAGACGCAAAATTCAAGACTTACGGTTGCGGTAGCGCAATCGCTTCTAGCTCACTAGTAACTGAGTGGGTTAAAGGTAAAAGTATTGATGAAGCAGCTGCTATTAAAAACTCTGAAATCGCAGAAGAGCTTGAGTTGCCACCAGTGAAAGTTCACTGTTCAATTCTTGCTGAAGATGCAATCAAAGCAGCTGTTGCGGATTACAAAAAGAAGCACTAATCGCTTCAATAACGTAATTACGTCGACAAAAAAGTAATATTTGGGAGCATCCTTTGTGCTCCCCCTGAGTTCTCAATTTATATAAAACACAAGGTTGTAGTATGGCCATCACCATGACAGATACGGCAGCAAGCCGAGTTCAAGCTTTCCTAGATAACCGTGGTAAAGGTCTCGGGTTACGCTTAGCAGTAAAAACTACTGGCTGTTCGGGTATGGCGTATGTACTGGAATTCGTTGACGAGCTTAACGAAGAAGACGAAGTGTTTGAGCATTCAGGTGTTAAGGTCATCATTGATCCAAAGAGCCTAGTATACCTTGATGGTACTGAGCTTGATTATGTAAAAGAAGGCCTAAACGAAGGTTTTGAATTCAACAACCCGAACGCGAAAGGCGAATGTGGTTGTGGTGAGAGCTTCAATGTTTAAACGCTTGAATCGTTAAGCGTTGTAAGCGAAGAATAAAATTAGGCTCTGAACAAAGAGCCTAAACTTAGGACCACCTTTACATGAATCATTTCGAATTATTTGGGCTACCACTTCAGTTTCAACTGGATGGTAGCCTTCTTTCTTCTCAGTTTAGAGATCTGCAACGCCAATTCCATCCTGATAAATTTGCGATAGCTTCTGAGCGTGACCGCTTATTAGCCGTGCAAAAAGCGGCACAAATCAACGATGCGTACCAGGTATTGAAGAATCCAATCAGCCGAGCAGAATACCTGCTAGTTCAACACGGTGAAGACATTCGTGGCGAACAACAAACCATGCAAGATCCGATGTTCCTGATGGAGCAAATGGAACTGCGTGAAGAGCTGGAAGATATCGCAGACAGTTCTGATCCCGAAGATGCGCTATTTGCATTTGAAGGCAAGGTTAGCAAAATGTATAAACAACAATTAAGCGCTATCCAACAAGAACTCGAAAGCGAAGCTTGGCTAGAAGCTGCAGACCGAGTAAGAAAGCTTAAGTTTATTGCAAAATTAAAGAATGAAATCGAATTAGTTGAAGATCGTTTGATCGGCTAGTTTGTATAACAAGGACACATCCATGGCACTACTTCAGATTGCAGAACCAGGGCAAAGCGCCGCTCCTCACCAGCACAAGCTTGCTGTGGGTATTGATTTAGGTACAACAAACTCGTTGGTTGCTGCAGTACGCAGTGGCGAGGCAAGTACACTCGTTGATCAACAAGGTCGAAGCATTTTACCTTCAGTTGTTCACTATACGTCAGAGTCGTACACCACTGGCGATGAAGCTCGTGCTAACGCGCAGACTGACCCTAAAAATACCATTATCTCAGTTAAGCGATTAATCGGTCGTTCACTGTCAGATATTCAACAGCGATACCCGTCTCTGCCATATCAGTTTGAAGAAAGTGATAATGGTTTACCTGTGATCCGTACAGAACAAGGCAACAAAAACCCAATCCAGGTTTCTGCTGATATTCTACGAGCGCTTGGCCAACGTGCTGAGTCTACGCTAGGCGGTGAGTTATCTGGCGCCGTAATTACGGTTCCTGCGTATTTTGATGATGCACAGCGTGCTGGTACTAAAGACGCGGCTCAACTTGCTGGTCTTCACGTGTTGCGTCTTCTTAATGAACCTACTGCGGCAGCGATTGCTTACGGTCTGGATTCAGGTAAAGAAGGGGTGATTGCGGTTTATGACCTTGGCGGTGGCACGTTTGATATCTCTATCTTACGCCTGTCTAAAGGTGTTTTTGAAGTATTAGCAACGGGTGGCGACTCTGCATTAGGCGGAGACGACTTTGACCACTTGATCGCAGAGCACTTCCAAGAGCAAATGGGCTTATCAGAGCTAACCGCAGAACAGAATCGTATTCTTCTAGATGCAGCAACAGAAGCGAAGATTGGCTTATCTGAAGCTGAAAGCGTTAATGTTGAAGTGTTGGGTTGGGCTGGTTCATTAACTCGTGAAGAGTTTGAAGACATCATTAAGCCGCTTGTTAAGAAAACACTGCTTTCATGTCGTCGTGCATTGAAAGATGCTGAAGTTGACGCGGATGATGTTCTAGAAGTCGTGATGGTCGGCGGTTCAACTCGTACGTTACTTGTACGTGAAATGGTCGGTGACTTTTTTGGTCGTACGCCATTAACCAGCATTAACCCAGATGAAGTGGTTGCGATTGGTGCTTCTATCCAAGCGGATATCTTAGTCGGTAACAAGCCTGACTCTGAAATGCTGCTGCTTGATGTTATTCCTCTTTCCCTAGGTATCGAAACGATGGGTGGCTTGGTCGAAAAGATCATTCCACGCAATACCACTATCCCTGTTGCTCGCGCACAAGAATTTACCACGTTCAAAGACGGTCAAACTGCAATGACAGTGCACACCGTGCAAGGCGAACGTGAGATGGTTGATGACTGTCGTTCATTGGCTCGTTTTGCTCTAAAAGGTATTCCACCAATGGCGGCTGGTGCGGCGCATATTCGTGTGACTTACCAAGTAGACGCTGATGGCCTGCTATCGGTTACTGCTATGGAGAAGAGCACAGGTGTTCAAGCTGAAATTCAGGTTAAACCGTCTTACGGCTTAAGCGATAATGAAGTGGCGAGCATGCTGAAAGATTCGATGACGTTTGCTAAAGAAGACATGCAAGCGCGTGCTCTAGCTGAGCAACGTGTAGAAGCAGATCGTGTTATCGAAGGCCTTATTGCAGCAATGCAAGCTGATGGCGATGAGCTGCTTGATGAGCAAGAAAAGCAGCACCTTCTACAAGCTATTGAAGCACTGATTGAAGTGCGCAATGGCGAAAGCGCTGATGCCATCGAACTAGAAATTAAGAATACCGACAAAGCGAGCCAAGACTTTGCTTCTCGTCGTATGGATAAATCAATTCGAGCTGCACTGTCAGGTCAGTCAGTCGATAATATTTAATAGTTAGAGAATAGATAAACATGCCAAAGATTATTGTTTTACCTCACGAAGATCTATGTCCAGAAGGCGCTGTTTTAGAAGCAAAAACTGGTGAGACGGTTCTTGATGTTGCATTGAAGGCCGGTATTGGTATTGAACACGCATGTGAGAAGTCGTGTGCATGTACTACATGTCACGTCGTGATTCGTGAAGGTTTCGACTCTTTAGAAGAGAGTGATGACCTAGAAGACGACATGCTAGATAAAGCATGGGGTTTAGAGATGGAATCTCGCCTTGGTTGCCAAGCTAAAGTAGCTGATTCGGATCTTGTTGTAGAGATTCCAAAGTACACGTTGAACTTAGCTTCTGAAGAGCATTAAGAAATAAGCTCGACTAAAACTGTTAGTAAAGCTGGCATAGAATATAAGTCACTAAGATGACAAATCGTCGCTGATAAAGATAAGGAAATGTTATGAGTTTGAAATGGATTGATTCGCGAGATATTGCGATTGAACTATGTGATTTATACCCAGATACCGATCCTAAAACAGTACGCTTCACGGACTTGCATCAATGGGTGCTAGATCTTGAAGATTTTGATGATGAGCCGAATCACTCGAATGAGAAAATTCTAGAGGCCATTATATTGTGCTGGATGGATGAGATGGATTAATCCTCTTGTCTAATCACTTGGTCGCGGGTTGGTTCAGTCCAATGTAAAACGCAGCCAAGTTAACAATTCTTACTAAAAAAAGCGGACCTTATGGTCCGTTTTTTTATCAAAATGACATTTTCCTCCTACATAATGCTAACATCAGTGCGCTAATAAAAAACAATCAGAATCACATACTCAAAGTGGTTCATGACAAGGAGAAATCATGTCTACACAGATGTCAGTATTTTTAAGTCAAGAAGCTGCCCAGCCTCAGTGGGGAGCAAGAGCTATTTTATCGTTCTCAGAAGCGGGAGCGACAATTCACATTGGTGAAGGCCACGATCTAGGCGCGGTTCAACGTGCGGGTCGTACGCTTGACGGACAAGGTATCGCATTGGTTGCACTTAGCGGTAAAGGCTGGGATCTAGAAAGCGTTTGGGCTTTTTACCAAGGCTACCGTGGACCAAAGAAAAAAAATGCATTGGAGTGGGATGCTCTAGCTGAAGCTGATCAAGTTGAATTGGAAGCACGTATCCGCGCGACAGATTGGACTCGTGACATCATCAACAAAACGGCTGAAGAAGTTGCCCCTCGTCAATTAGCGACAATGGCAGCTGAATACATCAAGTCAGTGGCACCAGCAGGCACTGTTAAAGCAAAAATCGTTAAAGACAAAGATCTCCTAACTGAAGGTTGGGAAGGCATCTACGCGG
The DNA here is from genome assembly GCF_041475145.1 of Vibrio sp. 10N.222.49.A3. Classification (NCBI taxonomy): domain Bacteria; kingdom Pseudomonadati; phylum Pseudomonadota; class Gammaproteobacteria; order Vibrionales; family Vibrionaceae; genus Vibrio; species Vibrio sp. 10N.222.49.A3. The sequence continues at coordinate 34,455 of NZ_JBFRVM010000022.1, read as the reverse complement.
TAGGTCGCGGCTCTGAACGTACTTCTGCAATGCTTCAACTGGACTTCAACCCTACCGGCGATGAAAACGCACCCGTGTTTGCTTGTCTTGTGGGTAAAGGTATCACTTTCGACTCAGGCGGTTACAGCATCAAGCCAGGTCAATTCATGACAGCAATGAAGGCTGACATGGGTGGCGCAGCGACTATTACGGGTGGTTTAGGTCTAGCGATTGAACGTGGCCTGAACAAGCGCATCAAGCTTATCTTATGTTGTGCAGAGAATATGATCTCTGGTCGTGCATTGAAGCTTGGCGACATCGTTACTTACAAAAATGGTAAGACTGTCGAGATCATGAATACCGATGCGGAAGGTCGTTTAGTTTTAGCTGATGGCCTGATGTTCGCAAGCGCTCAGAATCCAGAGTTGATCATCGACTGTGCAACGCTAACAGGCGCGGCTAAAAATGCATTAGGTAACGACTACCACGCATTATTGAGCTTTGATGATGAGTTGTCTCATCAAGCACTAACGGCTGCGAACCAAGAGAAAGAAGGTCTATGGCCATTGCCTCTTGCTGATTTCCACCGTGGTATGTTGCCTTCAAACTTTGCTGATCTTTCAAACATCAGCTCTGGTGATTACACACCGGGTGCAAGTACAGCTGCTGCGTTCCTTTCTTACTTTGTAGATGACTACAAAAAAGGTTGGATTCACATGGATTGCGCGGGTACTTACCGTAAGTCATCAAGTGATAAGTGGGCTGCAGGCGCGACCGGTATGGGTGTTCGTACACTGGCTCGTCTTCTTATCGACCAAGCAAAATAATAATAAGAGTGAGCGGTATTTCGATACCGCTTATTCATAAACTCAGATCGAATGATCTTAGTAATTTCAGTATTTAATAACAAAAAAATGAAGTGAAGGAATCCCTATGGCTCTAGAAAGAACGTTCTCAATTGTTAAGCCGGATGCAGTTAAGCGTAACCTTGTCGGTGAAATCTACCACCGCATTGAAAAAGCTGGCCTACAGATTATTGCCGCTAAAATGGTTTCTCTTACAGAAGCGCAAGCAAGTGGCTTCTATGCAGAACATGAAGGTAAAGAGTTCTTTGGACCACTAAAAGAGTTCATGACTTCTGGTCCTATCATGGTTCAAGTACTTGAAGGCGAAAATGCGATCGCTCGTTACCGTGAACTAATGGGTAAAACTAACCCAGAAGAAGCTGCATGCGGCACTATCCGTGCTGACTACGCAATCAGCATGCGTTACAACTCAGTACACGGCAGTGATAGCCCTGAATCTGCGGCTCGCGAAATCGAATTCTTCTTCCCAGAATCTGAAATTTGCCCGCGTCCAGCTGAATAAGCAGACAACAGCAAGTCTCAATAAAGGCTTCACTTCGGTGAAGCCTTTTTCATTTCTGGTGAGTTCTCGTGTCATTCCTGAGAGTGAAGAAGGAGCATATCAGGAGTCTGAGTTTACTATTGGAGATTCCAGATACCTCGTTCCTCGGTTCTGGAATGACGAACAAGTCGCGTTAGTAGGAGGTCGGAGAGGGTGCGAGTATTAGGTGGTTAAAGCCCGTCATTCCCGAAAGCGACGGAGGAGCGTAATCGGGAATCTCTCTTTGAATTGGCCGAACTTAAGCAGGTAAATTTGACTGTGTAAATTTTAATCACTTAAGTTTGAATGTCTTAGTAAACACAAGGTTTTACAGTGCTTGTTGAAGTTGCGTAAAGGCTGTACAATTCGCGCCCTTAATTATTGTTCCGTCATTGAGAGGCATCATGACCACAGCTAAAGTCAATCTACTCGATTTTGATCGTAAAGGTCTTCGTAAATTTTTCACAGAAGAACTGAATGAGAAAGCGTTTCGAGCAGAGCAAGTGATGAAGTGGATTTATCACTTCGGTGTCGATGACTTCGAACAAATGAACAACATCAACAAAAAGTTACGTGAGAAACTGCTGCATCGCTGTGAGATTGTTGCACCTATCGTTTCTGAAGCTCAGCACTCTGCGGATGGCACCATTAAATGGGCGATGAGCGTTGGTGACCAAGACGTTGAGACTGTATACATCCCAGATGGTGACCGTGCGACGCTATGTGTTTCTTCGCAAGTAGGCTGCGCGCTTGAATGTAAATTCTGCTCTACAGCTCAACAAGGCTTCAACCGTAACCTGAAAGTTTCAGAGATCGTTGGTCAAATCTGGCGTGCAGCACGTGAAATCGGTTTAGAGAAAGAAACGGGTCGTCGTCCAATTACTAACGTCGTAATGATGGGTATGGGTGAACCTCTATTGAACATGAAGAACCTAATTCCATCATTGGAGCTGATGCTTGATGATCTGGGTTTCTCACTGTCTAAGCGTCGTGTAACAGTATCAACATCTGGTGTTGTTTCTGGTCTTGATCAGATGACAGACAACATCGATGTCGCTCTGGCGATTTCTCTACACGCACCAAACGATGCACTACGTAGCCAAATCATGCCAATCAACGACCGTTGGGATATCCAAGATTTCCTAGCATCGGTTCGTCGCTACATTGCATCTTCAAATGCTAACCGCGGCAAAGTAACGGTTGAGTACGTTCTGTTGGATCATGTAAATGATGATATGGACCACGCTCGTGAACTTGCTGAGTTAATGAAAGATACGCCTTGTAAGATCAACTTGATTCCATTTAACCCTTATCCGGGTTCGCCTTATAAGAAGCCAAGCAACTCTCGTATTGATCGCTTCCAAAAAACGCTGATGGAATACAACTACACAGTTACGGTTCGTAAAACTCGTGGTGATGATATTGATGCCGCATGTGGTCAGCTGGTTGGTGATGTTATTGATAGAACCAAGCGTACTAAAATGCTGAAAGCCGCCTCTGAAGCTAACTTGATCGCAGGTGATGTGATTCAAGTAAAAGCGGTTTAAATACCATTTAGATCTAAACAAGCCAGAAGGATTCCTTCTGGCTTGTTGCTTTTCTGGAAGGTGAATTTCCAATAATTGGATTTTTTCCCCACGCTTTCTTACATTTTTCGTCAAATTTTGGACAAAACCATGAGCTGACGGTAAATTTTGTTTAAAGTGTTTTTGCCTTGCAATGGCATTAGCTTATGATTAACTCATCTTAAATTAATTTAAGTGCTCGCTTGTTACCCGATAATCATCAATGTGTCTATTTAGGTTGGCTACTTGATAAACTAGCTTCCTGAGAAGGTCATCCATAGTCAATGGGTGATGTTCGTCTTTAAGGGTTGATGATTTAGATAACAGGAAAAATTCCACATAAAGTGGGTTGTTAGATTGAGCTTAAACGACAATAAAAATGCTCTCATCAACCTGCGATAATACTTTAGAAGTTCACTCTCTATGAACACAGAACACGAAACACAAACAAAAGAAACTGTCGCTCCAGAAATCGAAGCGGGAACGCTGCTTAAAAATAAACGAGAATCTCTTGGTTTAACACAAAAGCAGATTTCTGATCGTTTAAAGCTGCGCGTTACGCTGATCCAACAAATTGAAGAAAACCAATTCGAGTCAGATCAAGTTGCAACCTTTATGCGTGGCTACATTCGTTCATACGCGAAATACGTCAATCTTGACGAAAAGGTCGTATTGAGTGCACTCCATCATGCTGGTGACGCTCAACATCAAGAACAAGAAATGTTGAGCTTTTCTCGTAAGACCAAAACCGAGAAGCACAACAGCCGTATTATGATCCTTACTTGGAGCATTTTTGCGGTAATTGCGGGTATCTCCTCACTGTGGTGGTGGCAGAACCAACAACAAGACACCCTATCTCAATCTTTAGCTAATACTGAAAGCTCAGAAGAGCTAGCTGTAGAAGAATCACTTGCCCCTGAATTCACCTCTTTAGAAGTGATTGAAGCTGAACAAAATGAAGAGGGTACTTCTGTTGTTGAAGGTACTGATGACCTTGCTGCGATAAGCGATGCGGAAGATTCTGTTACATCAACTGACGAAACTACTGCACAGCAAGCAACAGAGACAGAACCAACTGCTGAAGTTGCTGCTAATGCTGTTAATGCAGAAGCTGTTGAAGCAAGCACTGCGCCTGAAGCTGTGATTAACGAGTTAGTGATGCAGTTCTCTGCTGATTGCTGGATCCAAGTGAAAGATGCTTCGGGCAAAACCTTGTCGACTGGCATCAAAAAAGCAGGCCAGTCGTTAAATCTATCAGGAACTGCGCCATATAAAGTGATTCTAGGTGCGCCAGAGGGCGTATCGATGACATTTGCAAGTGAACCTGTCGACCTTTCTGGGTATACTTCAGGCAAAGTAGCTAGAATAACCTTACCTTAGAGTTAATATGCAACACGAATCTCCTATTATTCGTCGCAAATCAACCCGTATTTATGTGGGTGATGTGCCGATCGGTGATGGTGCACTAATTGCTGTGCAATCCATGACTAACACAAGAACAACAGATGTAGCCGCGACCGTTGCTCAAATTAGAGCTCTGGAAAAAGTTGGCGCTGATATCGTTCGCGTATCTGTACCGACTATGGATGCCGCTGAAGCCTTTAAGCTAATCAAGCAGCAGGTCTCTGTTCCTTTGGTTGCTGATATTCACTTCGACTACCGTATCGCACTTAAAGTGGCTGAATACGGCGTTGACTGTCTGCGTATCAACCCAGGTAACATCGGTAACGAAAGCCGCATTCGCTCTGTTGTGGATTGTGCTCGTGATATGAATATCCCGATTCGTATTGGTGTTAACGGCGGTTCTCTTGAAAAAGAGATCCAAGAGAAATACACAGAGCCTACAGCAGAAGCGCTTGTTGAATCTGCAATGCGTCACGTAGACATCCTAGACCGTTTGAACTTTGATCAATTTAAAGTCAGCGTTAAGGCGTCTGATGTATTCCTAGCCGTCGGTTCTTACCGTTTGCTTGCTAAGCAGATTGATCAACCTCTTCACCTTGGCATTACCGAAGCGGGTGGTGCGCGTGCAGGTTCTGTGAAGTCAGCGGTAGGTTTAGGCATGCTTCTCTCTGAAGGTATCGGCGATACGCTGCGTATTTCGCTCGCGGCTGATCCTGTTGAAGAGATCAAAGTTGGCTTTGATATTCTTAAATCTTTGCGCATTCGCTCGCGTGGCATCAACTTCATTGCGTGCCCGAGCTGTTCTCGTCAAGAGTTCGATGTTATTAACACCGTTAATGCCCTTGAAGAGCGCCTAGAAGACGTGATTACTCCAATGGATGTATCTATCATCGGTTGTGTGGTTAACGGCCCTGGTGAAGCTGAAGTGTCTCACTTAGGTCTAGCTGGTAGTGCACGTAAGAGTGCTTTCTACGAAGACGGTAAGCGTCAGAAAGAGCGCTTCGATAACGATGACCTTGTCGACAAACTTGAAGCTAAGATTCGTGCAAAAGCATCAGTGCTTGATAAAGCAAATCGCATTGATGTAGAAAACTTAGAAGATTAATACAACGCGATGGGGTGTGATTGTCTATTCGCACTGATACCTGGTCGTGAGAAATTACGGAATAAATACTGTGGCTAAAAATATCCAAGCAATTCGAGGCATGAACGACTGCCTTCCAACTCAATCACCACTGTGGCAGAAAGTAGAAAGCGCAGTTAAAAGTGTGGTGAGCGCATACGGTTACAACGAAGTACGTATGCCTATCGTTGAAGAAACAAACCTATTTAGCCGTGCGGTTGGTGAAGAGACAGACGTTGTTTCTAAAGAGATGTACACCTTTGATGACCGCAATGGTGACAGCCTAACGCTGCGTCCAGAAGGCACAGCAGGTTGTGTACGTTCATGTATTCAAAACAGCCTTATTAACCGTGATGAACAGCGCCTATGGTACATGGGCCCAATGTTCCGTCACGAGCGTCCTCAAAAAGGTCGTTACCGTCAATTCCACCAATGTGGTGTTGAAGTGTTTGGCCTAGACGGTCCAGACGTTGACGCAGAACTTATTATGATGACAGCACGTCTATGGCGTGAACTAGGTATCGATAAGCACGTTCGTCTTGAATTGAACTCAATCGGTTCTCAAGAAGATCGCGTAAGCTACCGTACTGCGTTAGTGGCTTTCCTTGAGCAACACATTGATGTGCTAGATGAAGACTGCAAACGTCGCATGCACACTAACCCTCTACGTGTTCTGGATACTAAGAACCCGGATGTTCAAGCTATCTTAGGTGACGCACCTCGACTATCTGAATATCTAGGTGAAGAATCGAAGCTACATTTTGCTGGTTTGTGTGAACTTCTTGACGCTGTTGGTATCGAATACCAAGTTAATGAGCGTCTAGTGCGTGGTCTAGATTACTACAACCGCACCGTATTTGAGTGGATCACAGACAGCCTTGGTGCCCAAGGTACAGTGTGTGGTGGTGGCCGTTACGATGGTCTTGTTGAACAACTAGGCGGCAAAGCAACCAATGCGGTTGGCTTCGCTATGGGGCTAGAGCGTCTAGTCCTTATGATGGAAACGCTAGAGCTTACAGAAGTTCGTCGTAGTGTTGACGTATACATGGTTGCTGCTGGCGAAGGTACAATGATCGCGGGCATGCAGTTAGCGAATCAATTACGCGACACCGTTGAAGGCGTACGTGTGATGAACCACTTCGGTGGTGGTAACTTCAAGAAGCAATTCAAACGTGCTGACAAAGTAGGAGCTGTTGTGGCGTTGGTACTTGGTGAGAACGAAGTTGCTGACAATACAGTTGTGCTAAAAGATTTGGTTGGCGGCGAGCAACAAACCGTGTCTCAAACGGAAGTTGCAGAAAAAGTTGCTGCGTTAATCTAAGCCATTGAGCAAACGCTCATCATGAATATCAACGTTAGCACTATGCTGGCGTTTAAAGAATTAAAGAGGACAGGAAGTGGAACTTTACGATAGCGAAGAGCAACAAGTTGAAGCCATTAAAGATTGGTGGAAAGAGAATGGCAAAGCCGTAATCTTTGGTGCGGTTATTGGTTTAGGTGGCCTATTTGGTTGGCGCTATTACCAAGATTCAGTCGTTGAAGCGCGTGAAGCCGCTTCAGAAAGCTACACCTCTGCAATCTCAGCTCTAGATGCTAAAGGCGTTGATGCTCAATCTGATATTCAAGCTTTCATCGACGCAAACAAAGACGCTGAATATTCAGTACTTGCTGCTATGCAATTAGCAAAAGCGCAAGTTCAAGCGGGTGACCTTACAACTGCACTAGAACAACTTGAGTGGGCAAAATCGGCAACTAAGGACGCGGCATTAGCGCCACTACTGACTTACCGTGTTGCTCGTATCAAAGCTGAGCAAGGTGAATTTGACGCAGCATTGACTGATCTTGAAGCGATGACTGACGAATCTTGGAAAGGCCGTGTTGCTGAACTGCGTGGTGATATCTCACTTCGTAAAGGCGACACAGATGCAGCTTACAGTGCATACTCTGAAGCTCAACAAGCTGCTGATGCGAGCCAAACGCTTCAAATCAAACTTGACGACCTAGCTAAATAAGGCGCTTTGAATGAAGAAGATGTTTCCAAAAGCGGCGTTGTGTGCGATTGCTCTTGGCCTGCTAGCGGGCTGTGCAAGTGAAGAAGACACCGTAATCATGGCACCAGTACCAACGGTAAACAGCGAGTTTACTCCTAGCCAGGAATGGTCTACGTCGGTTGGTGATGGTGTTGGTCACTACTTTTCAAAACTAACGCCAGAATTGGCTTACGACAAAGTATTTGTTGCAAGCCGTGAAGGTATGGTTAAAGCGCTTGACCCTGAAACAGGTAAAGAGCTTTGGAAAGTCGATCTTGAGAAAGAAGTACTGGCTCGTTTATCGGGTGGCTTAACGGCAGCTTACGGCAAGGTATTTGTTGGTTCTGAAAATGGCGAAGTGATCGCGCTGGATGAATCAACCGGTGAAGAGCTGTGGCGTGTATCAGTGAATGGTGAGGTGCTTGCATCCCCAGCAACTGAAAGCAACATGGTTATTGTTCATACCAGTCGTGGCATGTTGACCGCGTTAGATCAAGAAAGCGGTGAGCAAAAATGGACCATCAGTACAGAAGTACCAAGCCTAACACTTCGTGGCGATAGCTCACCTGTTACGGTTTCAGGTGGTGTATTCTGGGGTACGGCAAATGGTCGTTTAGCCGCAGCTATCGTTGATCGTGGTCAGCTTATTTGGCAACAGCCAGTAGGTACACCAAAAGGCGCAACGGAAATTGATCGTTTGGTTGATGTTGATGCATCACCAATTGTTCTTGGCGGCACCCTGTATACCGTAGGTATCAATGGTCAGCTGATTGCTATCGATCTTCGTTCTGGTAAGCCAGTTTGGAAACGTAACTACTCGTCAGCGATTGATTTAGCAAGTGATGGCAGCCGTTTGTTCGTAGTGACTGACAAAGACCATGTGGTTGCGGTTGATGCGCGTAGTGGTACTGAACTGTGGAGCACTCCATTGTTAGAAAACCGCTTACTGACAGCACCTGCTATTATTAATGGTTATGTAGTTGTTGGTGATACTGAAGGTTATCTGCACTGGTTAGATCGTTCATCGGGTGAGTTTGTTGCTCAACAGTTGGTCGATGATAGCGGCTTTGCGGTTGCGCCAATTGAAATGCCTGAAGGCTACTTAGTGACGACTCGCAATGGCGATGTAAAGAAACTAACGATTAGCCAATAAAAGCGTGATATAATTCACAGTCGGCTCCTGGTTGGTAACAGCTAGGAGCCGTTTTGTTGTTATAAATTAATAAACCGTGTGGTTATAGGTAAGAGTTTAAACTTGCGATCAAGTGCTTACCTATAACTACATTTAGAGAAGAAATTGTAGAGGTTGTTATGGTACCTGTTGTTGCTCTAGTAGGGCGTCCGAACGTAGGTAAATCTACGTTATTTAACCGATTGACTCGAACTCGTGATGCATTGGTTGCGGATTTCCCTGGCTTAACGCGTGACCGTAAATACGGTCATGCTCATTTTAGCGAGCATGACTTTATTGTTATCGACACTGGTGGTATCGACGGTACCGAAGAAGGTGTTGAAACTAAAATGGCTGAACAGTCGCTAGCGGCGATTGATGAAGCTGATGTCGTTCTATTTATGGTAGATGGCCGTGCGGGTCTAACACCTTCAGACGTAGCTATTGCTAAGCACCTTCGTCAACTAGAAAAGCCTTCAATGCTAGTAGTAAACAAGGTTGATGGTATCGACCCTGATGCTGCAAGTGCTGATTTCTGGCAACTAGGCGTAGAAGACATGTACCAAATCGCTGCAGCGCACGGTCGTGGTGTAACTGCGTTGATTGATCTTGCTCTAAACCCATTCGCTGAAGCGTTAAAAGCTGAGAATGGCGAAGTAAGCGATTTAACTGAATTTGAAGACGAAGAAGAAGAGCAAGTTGATTTCACTGAAGAAGAAGCGGAAGAAGAATTCAAGCGCCTTCAAGATCAACCGATTAAGCTAGCGATCATTGGTCGTCCAAACGTAGGTAAATCAACACTAACTAACCGTATTCTTGGTGAAGAACGTGTTGTTGTTTACGATATGCCAGGTACAACTCGTGACTCTATCTACATTCCGATGCAGCGTGATGAGCGTGAATACGTTCTGATTGATACTGCGGGTGTTCGTCGCCGTAAAAATATCAACGAAACAGTTGAGAAGTTCTCAGTGGTTAAAACACTGAAAGCGATTGAAGATGCTAACGTTGTATTACTGCTTATCGATGCTCGCGAGAACATCTCAGATCAAGATCTAAGCTTGTTAGGCTTTGCGTTGAATGCTGGTCGTTCAATTGTTATTGCCGTAAACAAGTGGGATGGCCTAGATAACGACGTTAAAGATCGTGTTAAGAAAGAACTAGACCGTCGTTTAGGTTTCGTTGATTTCGCACGTATTCACTTTATTTCTGCACTTCACGGTACTGGTGTTGGTCACTTGTTTGAGTCTGTTCAAGAAGCTTATAAGTCAGCAACGACTCGTGTTGGTACTTCTGTACTTACTCGTATCATGAAGATGGCGACTGATGATCACCAACCACCTATGGTTCGTGGCCGTCGTGTTAAATTGAAATACGCGCACGCTGGTGGCTACAACCCACCGATTATCGTTATCCACGGTAACCAAGTACGTAACTTGCCAGATTCATACAAACGATTCTTGATGAACTACTACCGTCGTTCACTAGAAATTATGGGTACACCTATTCGCATTCAATTCCAGAACAGCGAGAACCCATTTGAAGCTAAGACTAACAAGCTGACAATTTCTCAAGAACGTAAACGTAAACGTATGATGAGCATGGTTAAAGGTCGTAAGTAAACCTTTCCAATAGATTTGATACCCGAGCCTGTCTCGGGTATTTTTTTAAGTAAAATTCACGTTATCTGATAATCGCGTCTTTGATTCCGTTATCAGCTAGCGACTTAGACTAGATTCCAAAAGAAGAATGATATGACAATTAGCAATTCGACTACACCAGCGTTAGCAATCACCCCAACCATCACTCAATTTTGTCATCAAATTTGGCTGCTCAATGCAAAAGCGGTGTACGTTGAATGCGACGACAGCAAAACTTACTTGATCACCGACGTGACGCCTTTCCACCCAGTGAGTCATATTTGGCCCGATCACCCAGCAGACCGAGGTTTTGTCAGCGTAGGTGGTGAACAGTATATTGTTGAAGATTGCCTTGTTGGTGCAATAGAGCAATCTACTGGAAATCTTTATATTTCAGCAGATATCCCTGTTAAGCGTGATACGGAAGGGTGGGCGTTTGTGGTTGTCCACCAGCTACCTGTATCAGCTTCTATGATTAAGGTTAACGACGAAGTCGTGTTGTCGGTTGATAAAGAGCACCAAGCCAGTTTGAGCCGCGGTCATAGTGCCGGACATATTGCTTTCTTAGCGTTGAATAAAGTATTGGCTGAGAGTTACTGGCGTAAAGATGCGGACAGAAAAGATCCACTCGGCAGCTATGACTTCAATAGCTACGCACAGGTGACTAGCTTTGTGACTCCAGAGTTGTGTACCGATAAGTATCGTTTAGGTAAAACCTTGAAGAAACGCGGTCTGAACGTTGCTGACATGCTAATGAACCTTGATGGCATTGAGGCCAATATCAACCAGATGATTGCAGGCTGGCTTGCTGAATCGACTCTTGTAACGATGAGACTAGAAGGTGAGGCGTTAACAGACTCTCGCTACTGGGAATGGCAGCTAGATGACGAGACTTTAGTGTCTATTCCGTGTGGTGGTACTCACATCGACAATACTTCAGAACTTAAGGCATTGTCGGTTAAGTTAACCCAATTAGATGACCAACATATCGAAATGCAGACGTGTGTATCTCGATGATCTCAATTAAAGATCGAAAATAGATTGTTCTGCATTGTTGGTTTTATTTATTTGCCTTTAGTTATATATTCTATTGTAAATTGAAATGCAGTATATGTAACTTATGCTTTCGGTGTGTGGTGATATAAATATTCTTTTTGGGGTAGATCGCTGATCAAAGTAGATAAAGCAAAAGATCAACCTATGATCTTCGGTGGTGTGTTGTGGTAATTTAGTGTGTTAATATTGACCAGTATACAGGCTTGCATAAGAACAAGCTGTTCCCAGTAAATAATTGAAAGCTTTAGTGAATGAAACAACAATTTTTATTAGAAGGTCACCGAGCAGTAAACAGTTTGCTTCGAAAGCTTGCCCTTGGGTTGGATCGCAAAGAATTGAATCGCAAGATCATTCAACTCACCGAGCAGATTTTTGGTCAAAGGATGGCCTCTATCCTATTGCTAAACCCCGAATCGAATACATTACATTTAGAATATGCTCCAAACTTGCCTGATTTTTATAACCAGCAGATAGAAGGGGTGGGGGTTGGTGCCGGAATTGGTTCCTGTGGCGAAGCGGCGGCACTTAAGAAAGCTGTCATGGTCTCCAATATTAATGCACACCCGAATTGGACTCCTTTCTTAGCCTTAACCAATCAGGCTAACCTTCATGCATGTTGGTCAGTGCCAATCATCTCTTCACATGGTCACGTATTGGGTACCTTCGCAATTTACAGTCAGTACATCTCTGAACCTCATGAGTTTGAACTTGAGATCTTAGAGTTATTGGCTTCTCTGTATTCAGTCGCGCTTGAGAAGTATGAGTTAGAGAATCAACTCAACTTTTTTGCCAATCGAGATTCTCTAACACACAGTTTGAATCGCCGAGCATTGCTGAGAGAAGCCGAGCAGGTGTTAACTAACCGCTGTTTTACTGAAAAAGTGATGGCATGCCTGTTTGTTGATGTTGATAAATTTAAGTCAATAAACGATACGTTTGGCCACAGCTTTGGTGATGATGTGTTGTTAGCCGTTGCAAAAGTGCTTGATGAGGCAACGACTGCCTGTGCCAAGATAGGGCGCTATGGGGGCGATGAGTTTGTCGTGTTCTCTTGCTTTGATGATCAAGAAAGCGTGCTGAACTTTTATCGAAGCTTAGAAAGAGCCTTGGAACAAGCTCTCTATATCGATGGCACTCAGTTTTCTGTCAGCGTTGGACTTTCTTATGAGAAAGATCCTGATTCATTGGAAGACTTGATCGCACAAGCTGATAAGAACATGTACCAAATCAAGCAAGCTAAGTCTCAGCGGTAGTAGATTGTAAAAAAGTAGTGAATTAGGAAATGCTAATGAGTGAAAATATCTGCCCTAAGTGCCAATCAGAGCTAGGTTGGGATGGAAAGTATCACTGTGAAAGTTGTCAGGCACACTTTACTAAGGTTGGGTTTTGCCCTGAGTGCAGCAGCCAACTTGAGAAGCTTCAAGCCTGTGGTGCAGCGAGCTATTTTTGTAATGGTGAGTGTAATGAGCTTAAATCTAAATCGAGAGTAAAGTTTGTATTTCAACCTGCGGAATAGACTTAAGCCGAATCGCTTAAACGACTATCTGTAATGTTATATCAGAGACTCAATACCGAAGAGTTGGGTCTTTTTTGTATCTAATGAACCTAGAGCTCGCTCTTAGCGACTCTTGTTGTCACTTGCGATTCAATCACACCGTCTTCAACTTGGGTGGTGATCACTTCACCGATTTCGACATCGTTAATCGATGACACAGTTTTACTCGATGCTGAATGGGTGATGCTGTAGCCACGTTTTAGGGTGGCTAATGGACTTACTGTTTCTAACTTCTCGGCAGCCATGGCTAGTTGGTGGCGAGTAGTTAGTAGTGTTTTATCCATTGCATCCAATAGCTTTTGCTCTGAACGTTGTAGATGCAGTTTCTGTTCACCAAGGCGTTTCACTGGCGAGTTCAGCTGAAGTTGGTGCTGCTTACGTTCAACACGCTGCGCATGCTGCTTTAGGTATTGAGTCATACCACGACGTAAACGCATGTCTAAGTCATCAAGCTGCTGACTCTGCTTTTGCAGTTGGTAGCTCGGGTGTTGTTTCTCTAAGCGGTATTTCAACGTTTGAGTTGATTGCGCTTGTTTGATTAACACATGACGAATCGCACTCACTAAACGAGCACGTTTAGACGCATAAGCTTGCTCTTTATGACTGTTGTCACGGCTAACCAATTCAGCGGCTGCTGATGGCGTTGGAGCTCGCATATCTGCGACGAAATCGGCGATAGTGACATCAACTTCGTGTCCAACGGCGCTGATAATCGGGATCTGACTTGCTGCAATGGTGCGAGCAACGATCTCGTTATTGAAACACCATAAGTCCTCTAATGAGCCGCCACCACGGCCAACGATCAATACATCACACTCGTTACGCTCATTGGCACGTCCAATCGCTTGAGCGATCTGAATCGCCGCTTCTTCGCCTTGAACCATGGTTGGGTAAACCACAATAGGCAATGAAGGATCGCGTCTCTTGAGAACATCGAGAATATCGAAGAGGGCTGCGCCTGTTTTAGAGGTGATAACACCGACGCATTTAGGATGTTCTGGAAGAATTTGTTTACTGGACTGAGCAAATAAACCTTCCGCCGCCAAGTTCATCTTAAGTTTTTCAAACTCTTGCTGAAGCTTGCCGTCACCTTCTGGCTGCATGCTTTCGATGATCAGTTGATAGTCACCGCGTGGCTCATAAAGAGACAGACGCGCTTTAACTAGCACTTGATTACCGTTCTGAGGCTTAAAAGTCACACGACGGTTATTGCCACGAAACATAGCGCACTTAACTTGAGCGCGGGAGTCTTTAAGCGTGAGGTACCAGTGACCAGAGACAGGTGCAGAGAAATTTGAGATTTCACCAACGAGCCAGACTATTCCCATTTCGTTTTCTAATAGGAGACGAACCTCTGAATTGAGGCGAGAAACAGTAAAGATGTTTGGATTGGTCATAGAAGCGCTATCTATCCTTGAAGGAAGGTCTTTCTCTTGGAATCTCACTGGGCGTGAGTATGGAAGATAGCGGCAATATAATACATAGCAAGGGGGTAAATGCAAATTAAAAGTATAAAAATGTGTAGCCAAGCGATTTCGTTGGCCGTATAATCCGTCCGCAATATCTAATCCAAATGCAGTTTGATTTTCCTTAATTGGCTGCCCTCATTAGGCGAAACGATGAGATTGGATTGTTTCTTTTTACTCCTATTATTGTGAGATATTGCAAATGCTAAGAATTGCCAAAGAAGCGCTGACATTCGACGACGTACTGCTAGTGCCAGCACACTCCACCGTTCTCCCTAATACAGCTGATCTTCGCACTCAGCTGACGAAGAATATTTCCCTAAACATCCCAATGATCTCTGCATCGATGGATACTGTGACAGAAGCTCGCCTAGCGATTGCACTGGCACAAGAAGGCGGAATAGGCTTCATTCATAAGAACATGTCTATTGAACAGCAAGCTGAAATGGTTCGCCAGGTTAAAATTTACGAAGCAGGTGTGGTTTCTCACCCTGTTACTGTAAACCCTGACGCGACAATTGCTGATGTTGTAGCTCTTACTCAAAAACACGGCTTCGCCGGTTTCCCTGTTGTTACTGAAACAAACGAACTTGTTGGTATTATTACTGGCCGTGACGTTCGCTTTGTGACTGACCTTTCTAAGAAAGTTGACGTAGTAATGACGCCTAAAGCTCGCCTTGCTTCTGTTAAAGAAGGTGCAACTCGTGAAGAAGTTCAAGAGAAAATGCACGAAGCGCGTGTTGAAAAAGTTCTTGTTGTAAATGATGACTTCCAACTAACAGGAATGATCACTGCAAAAGATTTCCACAAAGCAGAACGTAAACCAAACGCTTGTAAAGATGAGCGCGGCAGCCTACGTGTAGGTGCAGCTGTTGGTGCTGGTGCTGGTAACGAAGAGCGCGTTGCTGCTCTTGTTGAAGCTGGCGTAGACGTTCTACTTATCGACTCTTCACACGGTCACTCTGAAGGCGTACTTAACCGCATCCGTGATACGCGTGCTGCATACCCTGATCTACAAATCATCGGTGGTAACGTAGCAACTGGCGCTGGCGCTCGTGCTCTTATCGAGGCGGGTGTTAGTGCGGTTAAAGTAGGTATCGGCCCGGGTTCAATCTGTACGACTCGCATCGTTACTGGTGTTGGTGTTCCTCAAGTAACAGCAATCGCAGACGCAGCTGAAGTAGCAAATGAATACGGTATCCCAGTAATCGCAGATGGCGGCATTCGCTTCTCTGGCGATATCTGTAAAGCTATCGTTGCTGGCGCATCTTGTGTGATGGTTGGTTCAATGTTCGCTGGTACTGAAGAAGCACCGGGTGAGGTTATTCTTTACAACGGTCGTTCTTACAAGTCTTACCGTGGTATGGGTTCTCTTGGCGCTATGTCTCAAGGTTCTTCTGACCGTTACTTCCAATCTGACAACGCTGCAGACAAGCTTGTTCCAGAAGGTATTGAAGGTCGTATCGCATACAAAGGTCGTCTAAAAGAGATCGTTCACCAACAGATGGGCGGTCTACGCTCAAGCATGGGCCTGACGGGTTCTGCAACTGTTGAAGACATGCGTACTAAAGCTGAGTTTGTTCGTATCTCTGGTGCGGGCATGAAAGAATCTCACGTACACGATGTTCAAATCACGAAAGAAGCACCTAACTACCGTTTAGGTTAATAATACGTCCAAACGTTTGAATAATGTGCTGATTTAGTCGGCACATTAATATACCAATCGTAGTAAGTAACTGATCATCCTAGCTTGTTAAAAACCTCGATAACTTCGTTAGAATTTTTGATTGTAGAATAACTACTTATCAGAACTCTTTGTTGAATAGAGCAGCCTTGTTCTCAAGCTTTTTTCCAGCGCTACTACTGAACACTTACTTATTGTGATTGGTATTATATCTACCACCTGTTTTGTTTAGAGAGTGATTCTCACAAAACATGGGGTTAAAGATATCTAACGAAAACGTTTGCTTTATTTCTTGAAGAGTTAATCAGAGGTGAGTAAACTCGCCTCCGTTTTATCACATAGCCAATAAGACTGCTTACAATGACTAAAAATATTCATGACCAACGTATTCTAATTCTGGACTTCGGTTCTCAATACACACAGCTAGTAGCTCGTCGTATTCGTGAGATCGGTGTTTACTGTGAACTTTGGAGCTGGGACGTAGAAGAAGCGGATATTCGTGAATTCAATCCAGACGGTATCATCCTATCTGGTGGCCCTGAAAGTGTAACGGAAGATAATTCTCCACGTGCACCTCAGTACGTATTTGATTCAGGTGTTCCTGTCTTCGGTATCTGCTACGGCATGCAAACGATGGCTGAGCAACTTGGCGGTAAAGTAGCAACATCTACTGAGCGCGAGTTTGGCTACGCAGCGGTACAAGTAACGGGTGAATCTGCACTTTTCGCCGACCTTGAGACAACTCAAGATGTTTGGATGAGCCACGGTGACAAAGTGGTTGAAATCCCAGCTGATTTCACAAAAATCGCAGAGACAGATACTTGCCCATACGCTGCAATGGCAAACGAAGAGAAGAAATACTACGGTGTTCAATTCCACCCAGAAGTAACGCACACTAAAAACGGCCTAAAAATGCTTGAGAACTTCGTTCTTAACGCGTGTGGTTGTGAAGGTCTGTGGACTTCAGCGTCTATCATTGAAGATGCAGTTGCACGTATTAAAGAGCAAGTAGGTGACGATGAAGTTATCCTTGGTCTTTCTGGTGGTGTTGATTCATCAGTCGTAGCAATGCTTGCTCACCGCGCTATCGGCGACAAACTGACATGTGTATTTGTAGATAACGGCCTTCTTCGTTTAAACGAAGGTGAGCAGGTTATGGAGATGTTTGGTGACCAATTCGGCCTAAACATCATTAAAGTTGATGCGGAAGATCGTTTCCTTGACGCTCTGGAAGGCGAAGCTGAGCCAGAAGCGAAACGTAAGATCATCGGTCACGTATTCGTAGATATCTTCGACGAAGAGTCTAAGAAACTGAAGAATGCTAAATGGCTTGCTCAGGGTACTATCTACCCAGACGTAATCGAGTCTGCAGCATCTAAGACAGGTAAAGCACACGTAATCAAATCTCACCACAACGTTGGTGGCCTTCCTGATGATATGGAAATGGGCCTTGTTGAGCCTCTACGTGAGCTGTTTAAAGATGAAGTACGTAAGATCGGTCTAGAGCTTGGTCTTCCATACAACATGCTTTACCGCCACCCATTCCCGGGTCCTGGTCTAGGTGTTCGTGTACTTGGCGAAGTGAAGAAAGAGTACTGTGATTTACTGCGTCGTGCTGATGCTATCTTCATTGAAGAGCTTCACGCTGCTGACCTTTACCACAAAGTATCTCAAGCATTCACGGTATTCCTACCTGTACGTTCAGTTGGCGTAATGGGCGATGGCCGTAAGTACGATTGGGTTGTATCTCTACGTGCAGTAGAAACTATCGACTTCATGACTGCTCACTGGGCACACCTACCATACGACTTCCTAGGTAAGGTATCTAACCGTATTATCAACGAAGTTAACGGCATTTCACGTGTTGTTTACGATATTTCTGGTAAGCCACCAGCAACTATCGAGTGGGAATAATCTCTTAGAGATTTAACCAGTTTTGATTAAGCTCTTAAGCCTCGAACTTTGTTCGAGGCTTTTTTCTTTTTATTTGGGAGATTAAGGATTTACATCTACAACGAGCAACCAAATCCGTTGGAAGTTAGATATCACCTCAAGAAACAATGAGACGTTTTGTTGTGTTGAAGGATACATAAAAGTGTCACTCGCACTTTTTATAAATTCACATGGTAACGACTAGCTCATTTCCCATGCGCCGCATACTCTTTGATGGACTTATTAAGGACAGATAAGAGAATCCATCATGTTAAAAATCAAATATTTGGCGACAGTAGTTGGCTGCACTTTAGCAGCACACAGTTACGCGTCTTTGAACATTCAACCTGATCCGCAAAACCCGAATGGCTACCTTGTTGAAAAGTCTGCACTGCAAGCGGCTGAACAAGCGAAAACATCCGATCCTATGTATGCGATCTGGTCACAAGCATTACAAACTCGTCCCAATAGTATCGTTGAAGCGATTGAGCCGGGTTTAGCCTCGAATCCTGAAAACGTGAAACGAGTCGAGCGTGTATTCCCTCAATCTGAGTGGGACTTCCTCACTCAGATGGCAGCACCAGAGTACACTTATACTCGCTTCTTACGCGCGATTGGAAAATTCCCAGCCTTCTGTGGAGAGTACACTGATGGCCGAGACTCAGACGCCATCTGTAAAAAATCCATCATCACGGCCTTTGCTCATTTCGCTCAAGAAACAGGCGGGCACATCGCAATAGATAACACCTCTGATAACCCATTAGCTCTAGAAGAGTGGCAGCAAGCGCTGGTGCATGTTCGTGAAATGGGTTGGTCAGAAGGTCAAGAGGGTTACACCACCGGTTGTGGTCAGAACGATTGGCAGAATGCACGTTGGCCTTGTGCGGCAGGGCAGGGTTACTTTGGACGTGGTGCTAAACAGCTTTCTTACCATTTTAACTACGGTGCGTTCTCGGAAGTTATGTTCGATGGTGATGCGACGGTTCTATTGAATAACCCAGGTTTGGTTGCTGATTCATGGTTGAACTTGGCTTCTGCTATCTGGTTCTTCCTTACACCTCAAGCTCCTAAACCTGCCATGCTGCACGTTATTGACCGCACTTGGACACCCTCTCAGCGTGAGTTGGATGCGGGAATTGGCTATGGGTTTGGTACCACAATCAACGTAATTAATGGTGGTATCGAGTGTGGTGAGCAGAACAAAGACAAAGGCCAACCGGTTAACCGAATTCGTTATTGGGAAGGGTTAGCTGCGCATTATCTGATCCCTGTAGAAGCGGATGAAGTCAATACATGTTGGCAGCAAACGCCTTATGGAAGCTTGAACTTGAATGGTGCGACTGATGTGTTGTACACCAACTGGGATGGTAACTGGAAATACTACGCAGACCGCCCAGAAGGCTATTCATTTGAGTGTGAGCTTGTTGGTTTCCAAACCGCTTATTCAGCCTTGGTGGCCGGAGATTATGAGAAGTGTGTGACCAATTTTTATGGATCACATGCGAGTTGGCCTGAAGTGAAAGT
The DNA here is from genome assembly GCF_041475145.1 of Vibrio sp. 10N.222.49.A3. Lineage (NCBI taxonomy): Bacteria > Pseudomonadati > Pseudomonadota > Gammaproteobacteria > Vibrionales > Vibrionaceae > Vibrio > Vibrio sp. 10N.222.49.A3. The sequence continues at coordinate 14,940 of NZ_JBFRVM010000022.1, read as the reverse complement.
GGTCGATAAGCTTGATCCGGTTGACCCTGGTACTAACCCCGGAGGTAACGGTTGGAGTGCGAGTAAAGTTTACAATGCTGGCGACCAAGTCACTCACAACGGTGCGACTTACCAAGCTAAATGGTGGACTCAAGGGGATGATCCTGCCAATGGCGGCCCTTGGAAATTTGTAGCGGGTGAACCAACACCACCCGTAGTGACAGATCCATCGCCAGTTGTCCCTGCACCTGTCGATCCTGCTCCGGTAGACCCAACACCGGTTGAACCACCTGTGACTGAGCCGCCTGTCGTTGTTGATCCATCGGTGTTTATCACATGGCAAGCGGGTGTTAGCCAAGTGAGCAATGGCGACAAGGTGACACATAATGGCAAGTGCTTCGTAGCTAAAAACGGTCCAGGTGTCTGGGAAAGCCCTGTTCAATCGAACTGGTTCTGGGGTGAAATTAGCTGTAAATAATTAAACTAAGCAAGCCTCTGTTATAAGAGGCTTGCTTGTTCAGTGACAGTTATACGACACTTCCCTTACTTTCTATTACAGTAGTGCTTTCCATTTATCGATAAACTGTGTTCGTGAATAATTTGATTACAGGGCAATTAAAATGAAGTTAAAGCTATCTATTCTTGCGTTATTGGTAACTGGAGTTACTGGGTGTAACAGTACGCCGCAGTCAGGTCTCGAGCAAAGTTTGGGCTGGGGTAATTATGGCAGTTTGAGTTTTGAAACGAGCTCTGAAGGTATTGTTGCTCAGCGTTATCAAGTATTAAAAAGTCCTGTAGGCCAAATCACGTCTATAGAGGAACAAGGTAACCAAATTCATGTTATTCAAACACTTGAAGGCGCTTTAATTAAAGGTGTCGATAGTACAGGCATTATGAATTACGAAGGCTGTCTGGAGTCCGTTGGGGAAGTTGATGCTGCTGTTAATGCATACCCGTCAATCGTTCAATTCTTATTAAAGCAAGCTGCGCCTCAAGGTCCTAATTCTGTATCAACATCATTACCTTTCACTGTCTCAGAGTCAGCCAATAACGCTCAAATTTACATTGGTGAAGCAACTTCTGTAGAAATTGAAGGTGAAAGCTATCCTATCGGTCCTATGATCGAACTTTCTGCGCCGTGGGGGGCATCTGGCCAAATCACATCTGTCGATGCGACAACCTTTGAATTTTCATATTTTACGACCAACGATGGCCACAAAGATACGGTTGATATCCGTGGTGCATGGAGCCAAAGTATGGGCCCAATGGATAAGTTTAACCAAGAACCTTCGGGAGAGTGGTTAGCGTGTGTAAAGCCCGAGGTTCAAGCGGTCTTGATGGAACAAAGCCCTAAACGAGTTGGCGAGATACTTGAAATCATCACGAAAGCCGAACTGGCGAACGATGCAATCTAAGATTGCGATTTAGCGATCTATCTTTTTATGCCGTTCGGATTAAAATTTGCGTACAAATTTTATTAACTTTTTTTAAAGGCGCGCAAAATGTCAACAAAACTGGCGAACCCGGCACCACTTGGCCTAATGGGTTTCGGTATGACTACTATACTTCTTAATATCCATAACGCAGGTTTCTTTCCAATCGATTCAATGATTCTTGCTATGGGTATTTTTTACGGTGGTCTAAGCCAAGTTATCGTGGGCACAATGTGTTTCAAACGTGGTGACACGTTCGGTACAACTGCGTTTACTTCTTACGGTCTATTCTGGTTATCTTTGGTTGGTTTAATCGTAATGCCTTACATGGGCCTACCAGCAAGTCCAGCAGCGTTTATGGGTTGGTACCTACTACTATGGGGCATCTTCACTGGCTTCATGTTCATTGGTTCTCTATGCTACCCAGTAGCGAAACAAGTAGTATTTGGTTCACTTACTATTTTGTTCTTCCTACTTGCCGCTCGTGATTTCACTGGCAGCGAACTGATCGGTACTATCGCTGGTTTTGAAGGTATCTTCTGTGGTGCGTCAGCTATCTACTTTGCAATGGCACAAGTAATCAACAACGAATATGGCCGCACAGTACTGCCAATCGGTGAGAAAAAAGCGCCTCAAATGGCAACACAAGAAATCGCAGCTTAACGCTCTAGCTTGGGAACAGTTAGTTTGTTATAAGCAGTCAGTTCGTTATAAGTAATGAGCTCGTTATAAACTGCGATTTTTATGAACAAAACAAAAGGGGTTAGCCGAAATGGCTAACCCCTTTTTTATGCGTTATTAATAGCGCGAGTTAAAGCGATCTATTTGCTAAGGTAAGCTTAAGCTTAAGCTGAAGGTTGCTCTACAGGTTTACTGTCTGCAACTTCAGATTCAGGAGACTTACCTGTTTTACGCTTGTACTTCTCTTCCCAGTAAGTTGCACCTTTAATGCCTAGTTTTACAGGGTTGAATGTGTACTCAGTCACACCTTGTTTCTGTTGTTCTTCGTAGTCTGCTAAAGCCTTAAGCGCAGGCTTAGACATGAAGAAGATGATCAGAATACCAACGATGTTTAACCATGCCATCAAACCAACACCCACATCACCCATTGCCCATGCAAGGTTTGCTGTTTTAACGGTGCCATAGAAAACGGCACTAATAAGAACAAGCTTAAGTACGAACATCATGCCAGGGATCTTGATGGTACGACGTAGGTAAGCAATATTCGTTTCTGCGATGTAGTAGTAAGCAAGAATCGTTGTAAATGCGAAGAAGAACAGAGCAAATGCGATGAATGGCTTGCCAATGCCTGGCAGTGCACTTTCAATAGCAAGCTGTGTAAATACGGGACCATTCGCACCGATGTTTGCTGCTAGGTTCTGAACAAGGAATACACCTTCAGCGCCGCCGTGAACGTTGTAGGCACCAGTGATGATGATCATGAACGCTGTAGCAGAACATACTAGAAGAGTATCAATGTAGATAGAGAACGCTTGAACCAAACCTTGCTGAGCTGGGTGATCAACACTTGCCGCGGCTGCCGCGTGAGGACCCGTACCTTGACCTGCTTCGTTTGAGTAAACACCACGTTTAACACCCCAACCGATTGCAGCACCAAAGCCTGCCATAGGAGTGAATGCATCCCCCAGAATCATTCCGAAAACAACAGGAACTTGGCTGATGTTTAGTAGGATGATAACGAATGCGATGATGATGTAAGCCAACGCCATGAATGGAACGACAATTTGTGTGAAGTTCGCGATACGTTTAACACCACCAAAGATGATGAAAGCAAGGATGATAGCAACAACAGTACCAGTGAAAATTTTAGCGAAACTGAATGTACCGATAGCTGTTTCAATCATATCACCTGAGCCAAACGCAGCTTCTACAGCATTACCTATACTGTTTGACTGAACACCTGGAAGCAAAATACCACATGCAAAAATAGTCGCGATAGCGAAGATCCATGCGTACCACTTCTGACCCATTGCTTTTTCAATGTAGTAAGCCGGACCACCACGGAACTGGCCTTCATCTTCTTCTTTATAGATTTGCGCCAGCGTAGATTCTGCGTAAGCAGTCGCCGCGCCAAAGAAAGCTACCACCCACATCCAGAATACTGCACCTGGGCCACCGAAACCGATAGCGGCAGCAACACCTGCAATGTTACCTGTACCTACACGGCCAGATAGCGAAACGGCAAGAGCTTGGAAAGACGAGATGCCTTTTGATGAGCTTTTACCCGAAAGTAGCAAGCGCCACATTTCAAAGAAGTGACGGATTTGAACAAATCGAGTCATGATGGAGTAGAACAAACCTGCACCTAAACATAGGTAGATAAGTACTGGGCTCCAGATTATTCCATTCAAAAAATCAACGAACGACTGCATGAGTATTTTCCCTGTTAGTTTTGCTTATGATTGTTTTTCGAACAACACAATACTTCACTTGTAACCCGAGTGTTAAATTATTTAACTGCGCATTAGGATTACTGTGACATAAAGCAAGTTATAGAGGGTGTTTGTTAATGCTTAGTGCTAATTCGATAATCGTTCCATTTAACTTGTTATGCAATAGGTTGTTTTGCCTGGTGTTTTGCAAAGTGAATAAATAGTGATTAATACAAAAGGGTGGGGAGGTGCGCAGAAGAAGGGGAGGTGTGCACAAGAGACTAAATTGCGTAAAACAGCGGTGAAAATTGCTTAGCATGAACGGCTGATATAGGAGTGGTGAGATGAATTTGATTGGAATATATCACCTGCATCGAGTGATCTCGCAGGCCTAAGAAACTGTGCCTTTGAAGGCTCGATAATTCTGGCCTTCATGTTTACTGAGTGAAAGTAGCTAGTTTGATGCCTGTTTCAAACAACCACGAACCCTCGCGCCTGTAATTCTTTAGCGAACTCAGACTGAGTATTTGGCTCACCGTGAATCAAATGCACCTCTTTTGGTGGAGTCGCTATGCCCTCTATAAATCGATTGAGATCCTCTTTATCGGCATGAGCAGAATAGCCAGACATGCCATGAATTTGAGCATTAACCTCAACGTCTTTGTTATCAATAGAAACCTGCATTTCGCCTTGTTGCAGCTCTCGTCCGAGCGTTCCGTGTGCTTGATAGCCCGCTAAAATCACATCCGTCCGTTTATCGGGAAGCAAAGCGGATAAGTAGTTCATTATCCTGCCGCCCTGACACATTCCAGAAGCTGCGACCACAATCGCGGGTTCACCTGTCGACTTGAGGCGGTTAACGATTTTCTTGTGCATTCTATGCCCATCAACAGTAATGCATTGCTCAAAAGCGAGTGGGTGACGTTTCACTTCAAGGCGCTGCTTTGCTTCTTGCCCCCAGAACTCTTTAAAGCGTCGGTATGAACGCGTTACTTTCTCTGCCATAGGCGAATCGAGGATGATAGGAATATCGGCGCTGAGTTGATGCTCAAAGATCAAGTTTTCAATATCAAACAACAGTTCTTGTGTTCTGCCGATACTAAATGCCGGGATCAGGATAACGCCGCCATCGAGTAACGAACGATCAATGATTGATTTGAGGCGTTCAGAGCGTGAAGCAATATCGTCGTGCGTGCTAGTGCCGTAAGTCGACTCAATAAACAGATAGTCGGCTTGTTGTGGTGGTTTAGGATCCGGCAGCAGTGGCGTGTTACTAGGGCCCAAGTCACCTGAAAAGACCACTACCTCTTGGTTGGGTAACTTAATCTCTATATAGGCCGAACCTAAGATATGCCCTGCAGGTTGAAAACGGGCATACAGAGTATTTGGCCTATGATGATCCTTTCCGTTGTTTTGCTGTTTAGACGTGATTGGAAACCATTCCACGTAAGGCTTGGGAGCAATTAACGAATGAATCTTTTTGAGTATCAGCTTCGACTGTTTATTGCTGAGCCCTTGCAGTTTTAAGCCATCTTCAATCATTAAAGGAGCGAGCTCTGCGGTGGCTTGCGTGCAATAAATTGGCTGGTTAAATCCACTGGCGAGTAACCAAGGTAATCGGCCAATATGATCAATGTGAGTATGAGTCAGCAGCAGAGCGTTAAGGTGGGACGTTTCAAATTCAATATCAAGAGGGCGGGTGTCTTCTCCTTGAAAAAGGCCACAATCGATGAGAACCGCTTGGCCTGAATCTCTTAATTCGTGACAAGCTCCTGTAACGGTATGTTTGCCGCCATGGTGAATCACTTCCATCGTTTACTCCCATTACTCTATAAAGCCATTAACGCCTGTTTTTATTGTGCGGATAAGCGCCAGCAAGTAAAACAAGAACAATGAGAGTTGCGATCGTTGAGTGTCTTTTTAAGTAACTGAGCAATGACTCTGTGGGTTCGTTGCGAGTTAGTTCTTGTTCCTTCTGTAACTACCTTGTTAGCGCGCGGAAGAACCGTCTGAATCCAGTTCTGGGTTTTTCTGTGCCTCTATACGAGCCACTTCGGCATCAAGCTCTGCTATTTTTTCAGCCATAATTGCGTGACAGCGATTGGCCAGCTCTCTAGCGTCGCTGATCTTGTATCCAGACACATCGATAGGTTTGAGCATCTCGGTGATCACAATGCCATTATTAACTCGGTTGAGGTCAATCTTATTGTGTGTGGTGCTGGTACACATCGGGGTGATAGGTACGCCAGCCTCAATCGCCATTCGAAAAGCGCCCGTTTTGAATGGCAGTAGTCCACGCCCTTTACTGCGCGTTCCTTCAGGGTAAACCCAAACAGACAGATCTCGCTGGTGAATCGCTTCCGCCACTTGCTTGATGGTATCGCGTGCTTTGGACTTGTCTTCGCGGTTAATTAAAATATTACCGGTGATCCAATACAGCAGGCCAAAGAAGGGCACGTACAACAAATCGCGTTTGCCTAAAGAAACCGTGCGAGGCCTTAACATCCCTGGGGCGGTCACAAAGTCCAACACGCTTTGGTGGTTAGATATGTAGACACTCTTTTCTGGTGTCGGCGCATTATCTAGGCCTCTCTGTAGGATCTTTACCCCAACGAGTTTTTGTAATTGGTTGAACCAACGGCAAAAAACGTACACATGCTTTGGGTTTTTTGGGCTAAACAAGCAGTAAACAAAAGCACATAGAGTGGTGAAAATAATAAACACCGTCGCCAAAATAATACGAAGAACAGCAAGCACAATTCACTCCTTACTCACCGCAAGATGGCAGTGATTAAATAGTTTTAGATGCTTGAAGTTTTCACTCTATTTAACCGAATTGCAACAATTAACTGTTTTAGGGGGCTGTTTTTAGATCTTTATATAAAACAAGGACTAACGATGGGTGTTTGACGCAGTTATCGAGCTTACACGTGTTCACCAGTAGGTAGGCATGTTCACCAATACTGTTTATTTGGATCCGACTTTTCTACCCATTCAGGATCTTGGCGTGATTCTAAATAGAGCTGTAGGCCGTTATAAGACATGAAAGCAGCAGGGCCACCAAGATGTTCGAAATAGTCAAAATAATCATCTTCGAGTGCGCAAAGGTGAGCTAAATCTATAACGTTATTCATCATTGCCCATTGAATAGCGAAAACCGGAGCCGTCGAACCTGAAATGCTGACCTCTTCGACATTTGGGTTGAACAGTGAATTGGCTTGCTCAAGCTGTATCTCTTCTTGTTCAGACTCTTGCTGTAACACCTCTTCGATGATCTCTGAACGTTTGGTATTAGAGACATTCTTGTTCAGCTTGGCGATTCGAAGTGCGTAGCTAAAACGGTCTGTTGAAACAATGTCGACAAGCTGCGACAACAGCTCTTTGTCTACGCCCGCAGCCTTGGTGAAATAGTCGATACATGAATTGATTGATGCGTAACGAGTACCGTCAAACTCAAAGCCACTGGTTTCGTCGTATACCTCAAGTGGGATGTCATCAACCGACAAAGGCCAGCCTCTATAATCGACTCGTTGTTTGGCTATTTGATACATTTTCCAAGCACTACGGCCAAACCCGCCAAGCGTCGAGCCTGAAAAATCAGAATCAATAAGCTCTTGTTCCGTCCAGTTTTCACCGATGCCTAGGTGCTTTGCGTACTTATCGATGAGTGCGTGTTTTATCTGATCGCGCACCGCCCAAATTGAAGTCAGATTCTTTGAATAGTTAATTCTCGCACACTCATTACAAGCCGGCAGTGCTATCGGTGAATGGCCAATCTTGGCAACTGCCTGCGCTGTCTTAGGAAATTCAACAAGGTTACTGGAAGGTTCACCACAAAACCAACAGGTGTGGCGCAGGTTGAATGGGGTATCTATGTGCGAGTATGTGTTCATTAGTCTTTATCAGCTAGGTGCTTGAGGCGAGTTAATCATCTTCAAACAATTATCTCTGTTCGCACGTCAGCTTGCACCTTGTTTGTTTTTATTTTGCTGACGAAACTGATTCTTGATGTGACTCGCCTGATGAAATCATTAGGTGGATATTGATATAAAACAGTCACTAACGATAAATATTGCTCGGTGTGGCTGAACTTGCGTGAGCTGCTAGCAATCGCCTAAGCTCCCCATTACTATTGAGATAGACTCCTTACCCCAATAGCGCATATGTCCTCATCGATTCCTTTTTACGATAAAAATGCTCACACACTTTGCCAGCAGTACAACTCAGTGACGTTCGAGACGGTGCATAAAAGCTGGCAAGCTTATTGGCCTTTAGTGGGCGATAAAGTACTAGATGTTGGTGCTGGATGCGGTCGTGATGCGCTATGGATGCACAAAGCCGGAGCTGATGTTATTGCGATAGAACCAAGTGCTTCATTACGCGAACAAGGCTCGAAATATACAGGTCCAAGTGTTACCTGGATTGATGATTCACTTCCCTCACTTAGCCGCACTGAAAACCTCGGAATGCGTTTTGACTTGATATTGGTGAGTGCTGTTTGGATGCACTTAGCCCCGTCTCATCGAGAACGAGCATTTAGAAAATTGTCTAACTTGCTGGCTCCAAATGGCAAGTTGGTGATCACTCTGCGTCATGGGGAGTTTCAAGACAGTCGACAAGGGTACGAAGTCTCGGTTGAAGAGCTCGAGCGTTTATCAAAAAACAGCGCCTTGTTGGTTCGTCATGTTGATGATAGCCAAGATACATTGAACCGCAGTGAAGTGTGGTGGCAAACCGTGGTGATGACACTGCCAGACGATGGCTCCGGTGATTTGAACAAGGTGCGCCACATTATTGTGAATGACAATAAGTCGGCCACATACAAGTTGGCTTTGTTGAGAGCATTACTGCGAATTGCGGATGCGCATTCAGGCGCCGTGATTGATCGAACTGACGGGAAAATTTCTCTACCAGTGGGCTTGGTTGCTCTGTATTGGGTTAGGCAGTTTAAGCGACTGATTGATATCGACATAGAAGGCGCTGGGATTCAGCAAAATAGCAACACAGCGAAGGGGCTTGGGTTTGTAAAAGAGGATGGGTGGAATAAACTCAAACACCTAAGTGCTGATGATCTAGCGATAGGCGCTATGTTTCTCGGCGATGAAGCCAAGGCTCTACAAAAGCTATTTTCACAAACGATCAGTACCATTAAATCAGGGCCTGTGACTTTTATTTATCAAGGCTCGAAAGACAACCGACTATTCGATATATACCCACCACAAAAACGACGGAAGAGCCGAGAATCACTGGTCATTGATAGTGAGTTCTTAGAAAGTTTTGGTTATTTTACTCTCGATGAAAGCCTGTGGGAGTGCTTTAGAATCTACCACTCTTGGATTGAACCGCTGGTGGTGAATCAGTGGGTCATGGAGATGCAGCGTTTCGAGTTGAACCGACAGCGAAGTATCTCACTACAGACATATCACGACTGCTTGGTATGGATCGATCAAAACCACGATACTCGCGATGTGCGTAAACGTGTCGAACAACTTAGATCTGAACGTACCGATATTTTCAGTGTCTGGAGTGGAAAATCATTAAAAAATGAGTATCACGTTGATCACTGCTTGCCTTTTGCTTATTGGCCGAATAACGACAAGTGGAACCTCTTTCCGACCACAAGCAAAGAGAACCGAAGCAAAAGTGACAAAGTTCCTACTGCTGAAAAACTTCGAGCGTCTAAGTTTCGTATTCTCGAATGGTGGCAATTGGCGTGGAGCGATTCGGCTCATTTTGAACAACAATTCTTTTCTGAAGCAGCACTTTCTTTACCCAATATTCCACCACAGTGTCGAGACTTCGAAGAGGTGTTCGATGCAATGGGTTTACAGGTACGTGGCGTGAAAAGCCGACTGTTAATTAATGAGTGGCACTGATCATTAAGTGGCTAGTTATCCCAAATAACCCTCAACAAACTAATCATCGAGAACACAATGAAATACATCGGAATTGATGGCTGCAAGGCGGGTTGGATCGCTTGGATTGTCTCTGGCAAAGATCTCCCTGAGTTCAAGGTGGTAAACACAGTTGATGAATTGATTACAGATCTTACGGGAGCAACAACGTTAATCGATATGCCGATTGGTTTTAGCGATTCGCTTACTCCAGATAGATTATGCGATAAAGCAGCAAGGCGCTTTCTCACCAGTAAGCGTGGCTCTTCCGTTTTTCCTGTTCCGTGCCGAGAGGCGGTTTACCAAACCGATTACATTGCGGGATGTAGTGCCAATGTGGAGCAGCTTGATAAGAAGTTTTCTAAACAGACTTGGGGAATTGTGCCCAAGATCCGCGAGCTTGATGAGCTCATTGAAACTCATCCCAATCTTTCTATCAGGGAATCACACCCTGAGGTGGTGTTTGCAGCTTTGAAAGGCGAACCGCTGATGTTTTCCAAACGAACACAAGAAGGCAAAGAGGAACGGCTTTCTATTATTCAGCAACTTGCCCCTCAATGGTGTGACGGCTTGTCGTTGGCCATTTCAACCACCAAGCGTAAAGACGTCGCGATAGATGATATTTACGATGCTTTTGTACTTATGTTGGTTGCCTATTACGCTCCGCAATTATCGACCTTACCTGAACTTTCTGATGTTGGTGGAGAAGCTGACAAGGATCAGAACGGACGAGTTAGAGAGATTGTCTATTGGAATAAAGCGCGCTAACAAATCGTGCGCTCAACTTGGCTTAATATGCTATTTTCCAACTTCTGCTACTTTCCACTCTTATTATTTTGAGTCTTTGATATGAAACGTTTTATTGTCGGCTGTCTGGCCACTGTGCTCAGTGCTGCGAGTTATGCTCAAGTTGCGCCTATATCTCAATGGCAATGCGATATGATGAAAAAGAACAATGTATTGAGCAGCGGTGCGCCTGTTGGTTGTGAACGGTTATCTAAAGTGGATTTCGATTTCATTAATTTCAAAGGGGAGACGCAACAGGGCAATATGATCGTGCTTGATGTTATTGCGCCAGCTGTTGAACAAATCTTTTCAGAGCTTAAACAGCGCAATTTTCCTCTTCATTCCGCTCGCCTAATGCGTGAGTTTAAAGGTGACGATAGCGCCTCAATGGACGCGAACAACAGTAGCGCGTTTAACGCTCGTCCTATTACCGGCGGAGGAGGTTGGTCGAAACATGCCTATGGTGTGGCAATCGACATCAACCCAGTTCAAAATCCTTTCTTAGAGTTCGATAGCAACGGACGAATCACGGTAAAGCCTTCACAATCTGCGGCTCGCTATGTGAACCGTACTCGTTTTCGCGCGCGTGATGAAATTGAACGCCGAGGCATGGCAGAAGATGTGGTTGAGCTGTTTGCTCATCACGGATTTATGATCTGGGGAGGGGATTGGGATAGCCCAATCGATACTCAGCATTTTGAGGTCGGCTCAAGAAAATTTGTTAACCAACTGCTCTCTAAAACACAACCTGAAGCCAAAGTGCTATTTGAGCGCTACGTCGAATCTTATCGACAATGCTTTAATACGAACCACAGTGATTCAAAAAATAAAGGTGAGGACGCAGAAAAAGCTCGAGCTATCTGTGCAAAGAAAACAGTCGGGACTTTTTAGTGCTATGTTTATCTAGAACCGTTTGTGTTTTAGCAAGTTAAACTCGCTTCAGGTGTGTTTTTAATCGCTAAGGTCAGCGCTCGTCGTTGGCCTTTTTTGTATTCATTTCTTCAATAGAACACTGAGCATTGAAAAGGTTATTGGGTATCCAATGGTCAATAATCGATAAGCGAATGCTGCGCAAAGTCATCGGTTTGTCATCGAAAAACTCATAGCGTTAACGTTATGTGAGAACCATTGCTGGTGGGGGAACTATTTGCCGAATCGCCAGTATTATTAGTGAACTGATCACAACGGACCAACTAATGAAAAAGATACCTTTGGCTCTAACTCTTTTAAGCACTCTACTTTTTTCACAATATTCTTTGGCTACAGACACTTCACACACCACTCAAAATCCGACCTACGAACTCGATGGTAAGGCGGTATTAGGGCGTACAGAGAATGTATACCTATCTAGCGTTCAAGGGCTAAAAGACGTTCCTTTCATTGGTAAAATCGATACCGGTGCAGAAACCACTTCTATGCATGCGGAAGACATTCATGTGAAGAGCTCTAATGCCGACTACCAAAACCTTAAAGACAAAGAGTTGATGGCGGCGTTAACCGAAGACCTGTTGAACAATTCCGATGTTGATTACGATGATTGGGATGGCAGCGCCTTTGCGAAATATGAAGCTGTGGTCTCTTTCAAGGTTCAAAACCCACGCACGGGTGACATGGTATTAATCGAAGCACCTTTAGAGCGTGTCAGCATAATACGCAGCCGCACCAGCAGCACGCCTTTGCTTCGCCCTACCGTCAAAATGTCGCTCACCATTGCGGATCAAGAGTTAAAAACAGACGTTAACCTGACGGACAGAAGTCACTTCTCTGCGCCAGTGCTGATCGGCAAAACCTTTCTTGCTGACAACGCCTTAGTGTTTGCTGGTTACGACTATTTGCAAGAGCAGGAAAACGCGACGGTTGTTGGCCGTAAAGAGGTGATGTCTATCTCGGGAATGGCGATGAATGCGACCTTCTCATTAAAAAATCGCTACAGCATTCTTCATGCGAAAGACATCGATGTAGATAAGAAGAACAGTGAAGTGACGTTTGATATGTTCGACAACGATGGTAAGCAGAAAGAGATGACACTGCCATTAGTTCGTATGTTAAGTGTAGGTGGTAAAAAAAGACCTTTGGTGTATGTGCCGGTTCAACTCGATGAAAACACAACCAAAGACGTTCTGGTGTACCTGCGCGACCGTTCGAATAGCAGCTCACAGCTCAGATTGGGCACTGATACAGCAAGCGAGCTTTTTATGATTGACACCAGTGCTGAGAATATCCTTTCAGAAGGATCTGAGAATTTCAGCGAGGTCGCGAAAAAGACTGAGCCACTGATTATCTCACCGGAAGAAGATATCACATTAGATGGTTTCCCTATGAAGGCTGTTGCTTCATTTACTGTCAACACGCCTTTGTTGAAGGTCGACAGTTTTGAAATGACAGGTAAAGGCAAAGAGGCTTCTGTTGAATTTTATCTTACAGATGTAAATGGTGAGAAGCAGAAGATAACAAAGCCAATTATTAAGAAGCTTAAGGTCGGTGATGATACTCGCCCGGTTGTAAGTGGTGAGTTTTTGGGCGCTGGTAAAGTTCGCCAACAAGAGTTTGCTATCGATGTGCTTAACAGCAATGAGAAAGAGGCCTACTTCATTTTAGGTAAGAAGATGGCGAAAGATGGGGTATATGTGAATACTCGATCTGATTATCTTTTGAAATCGGAGCCTTTGTTTAAAGTAGGGCACATTGAAGTTGTTGAAGTCAACGGCATGAAGTTCCCGGCGAAGCTCGACACTGGTGCGGATGTAAGCTCAATGAACGCAGTCAATATCAAACGATTTAAGAAAGACGGCCAAGACATGGTGAGCTTTACCTATCAAAACAACCAAGGCGATAAGCAAGACTTCACTAAGCCAGTGATTGATGTGATGCGTATTAAAGCCAAAAAAGGCGAGAAGGTGAACATTCGCCCTGTGGTAGAAATGAAGGTTAAGTTGGGTGACTTAGAGAAAGAGGTGAGGGTAAACCTTCAAGATCGCTCTCGCTTTGAATACAGCATGATCCTAGGTAAGAACTTCCTGAAACACGGCGCAGTAGTGAGTAGCGATGAAGATTATGTGCTAGGTGATATGGAGTAGAACTTAAACTTACTAAGTTCGTTCTAGAACAGTTTTAAACAGCCACACATTTCAGCAATGGGATGTGTGGCTTTTTATTGAGAACTTAAACTACTAACCATCAGTGCCTTGTGAACAAGTAAAAAAAGCGGCTCCTTGGAGAGCCGCTTATTTCTTAGTCATCACCTAAATAATCATCATTATTTGGGTTATGTGCATCAGACCAATCGTCCATATCAGCATCGTTATTTGGGTTGTTAATGTCTGACCAAACGTCTAGCTCATCTTGAGACATATCACTTGAGTCCGGCATATTATTTCTTCCCTTGTTGGTTAGGGTTTAGTTGCTTACCGCGGTTGCCTTGGTTCTGAGCATGCTGGCGGTTAGTGCCGTTAGTTCCCTTGTTAGCGTTAGGGATGTTTGCTGCATTGTTTGCTGGTGTGATCTTCTTAGCCATTATCAATTTCCTTGTTTAATAACTAGCTTTGCGGATTTGTTTAACGATTCGTTCAAATCCTTGCCTAGTTGTGATTGCTTTAGGGTAAAGCCCATCAGGAGCAACACGCCAAACAAACCGGAACCCTCTACCCAACTTAAACCTAATATAGGTCGGACAAGAGCGGATCTTCTTACCTCCTAAGTTTGGGTATAAAGCTCCAGCTCTGAGTTGGGCTTCAATACTGAAAGCTCGCTCTGCATAGCATGAAGGAAGTTGAGATTGGAATGTATCAATAAGCTGTTTAGTTGAAGTCATTCTTGCTCTCCCTGATGAACTGATAGCAAGAATGATTGAGTGCACTGCACTCGCAACAACTAATTTAATAAATTATTTAATAGGTCATCGAACTCGACGGCTTCGAGGTATTTCTGCTTGATAAGGGTTTGGTATTGAGTCAGTGCAGGAGTTGTATTTCCTAGAGAGCATGCTGCAAGGTAGGCTTTTTCTATATCCTGATTGAAAAAGTGCATGATCATTGATTCACCTTGTGTCAGCAAGGCGCTTTGAGCCAATAGAGCCTGCATTACACTGGTTACGCCATTGAGAGAAAGTTGCGGTAACTCTTGAAAAGGGTTTGGTAACTTTTCCTTACTCAGGTCGATGTGTTCTGATTTTAATTTTACGATCAGCTCTGACAGCGCAGTCGTTTGAATGCCAACTGCGAGAATAGATTGTCTACCCATGACGACTGTTTCTAAAAAGTCCGCTGCTTCTATGCGTTTTTTAGAATGAGAAAAGATATCTTTGACTCGTTTACTATCAGCAAAGAATCCTTGTAGCAAAACGGCATTATGGAGTTTGGTTAGGTTATTACTTGCAATGAGCAAGTTGTTCTTTGTTGAGCCCAGCGCCATAGGCTCTTTTTTAACCTCAAAGAAACCTGATCCGCACCAGCAGTT